>JAKAGE010000075.1 GCA_021817655.1 bacterium | reverse complement strand
CGGGCTCGACCGGCTCTTGGGCGGCGTGGCGCTTTTCGCGTTCGGCGCGCTCGCCACGGTGTCGTTCGTGCTCCATCGCTACGATCTGGCGGCGTTCAGCGGGATCGTCATCGGCGCGCTGCTCGCGTTCCTCTGGTTCAACATCTATCCCGCAAAATTCTTCATGGGAGATATCGGGTCGATGTCCCTCGGCATCACGATCGGCGTCATCGCCATGCTGACAAACACGGTCTTCATCCTGCCGTTCTTCGCCATCATTCTCGTCATCGAGTCGCTCTCCGTCATCATCCAGATCGCTTCGCGGAAGCTCCGCCACGGGAAAAAGGTGTTCCGCTCGGCGCCGATCCACCACCATTTCGAAGCGCTCGGCTGGCCCGAATCGCAGGTCACGATGCGCTTCTGGATCGTCTCCGCGGTGTTCGCCGCCGTCGGCCTCGCCGTATTTTTCCTCTCGCGATAGCGAACCTTGACCGTTTCTCCCTATTTGCTATACTTTCTCTCGTATGTCAGAAGACACGATGATCACCACCCAGAACCAGACGTCGGGCTACCCGGCGGAAGGATCCCGCGAAATGATGGATGCGGGAGTTTTTTATGGCCGCAAAAAGAGCAAGACCAATCCGAAGATGCGCCCGTTCGTCATTGCGAACCGCGGGGGCATCGAGATCATCAACCTCCAGAAGACGGAAGAGATGATGGACCAGGCGGCGGCGTTCATCAAGGAGCGCGTACGCAACAACGGGCTTGTCCTCCTTGTCGGAACCGGTCCGGCCGCCCAGCCGTCCGTCGCGGCGCTCGCCGCGAAGTTCACCCTGCCGAACGTCACGACCCGGTGGGTCGGCGGCGCGATCACGAATTTCCGCGTCATCCAGAAGCGCATCGAGCACCTGAAGACGCTCCGCACCGACCTCGCATCGGGAGCGCTTGCGGCAAAATACACCAAAAAAGAGCGGCTCTCCATGGAACGTGAGATGAACCGGCTTGAAGAGCTGATGGGAGGACTTGAGCACCTTACAAAGGAACCGGACCTCATTATCGTGATCGACCCCGTCCTGCACCACACGGCGGTGAGCGAGGCAAACACCAAGAAGATCCCGGTGATCGCATTTGCGAACGTCGATGCGGACCCCGATAAGATCCAGTACCTCGTTCCCGGCAACGATAGGGCGAAAAAGAGCATCGAATGGTTCGCGGAGCGCGTGGAGAAAGCGTATGCGGCCGGGATCGCGGCGCGCGCGGCCGTGGATGCGGCGAACACTCCTGCGGCACCGGCGGAAGGCGCAGCGCCTGAGGATGGAAAATAATCGGCTTCGCGGTATAATCATTCAATATGGAAAACAAAACGATCACGGCGGAGTCCGTGCAAAAACTCCGTGAGATTACCGGTGCGGGCGTGATGGACTGCCGCAAGGCGCTCATCGAAGCGAATGGCGACTTCGACGCCGCGGTGAAGGTCATCCATGAGAAGGGGATGGCAAAGGTGGAAAAGCGTTCAGGGCGCGAGACCGGCGCCGGTCTCGTCGAAACCTACGTGCACAACGAGCGAATCGGTGTGCTCGTAAGCCTCTCCGCGGAAACGGACTTCGTCGTCCGCTCGGAACCGTTCAAAGTGCTCGCGCATGACGTGGCGATGCAGATCGCCGCGGCCGCGCCCGCAACGACGGAAGAACTCCTCGCCCAGCCGTTCATCAAGGATGAGTCGAAGACGGTGAAAGACCTCGTGAACGCGGTCATCGCCAAAGTGGGAGAGAACGTTTCCGTGAACCAGTTCTATCGCATCGAGGTCTAACATGGCCGAGTTCATCTTCACGATCATCCTGATGGTCTGCCTCGGCGCAGTACTGTACCTCGTGGTGCAGGCGCTGCCCCGCATCGAAGAGGCGCCCTCGGACGATCGGGGATTCTTCGACCGCTGGGCCCATTCCGAGATCCCGGAAAAGATCGATAACGCGGTGAACACCTTCCTTCTTAAATTCCTGCGGAAGGTAAAGGTGTTCATCCTGAAGATCGACAACGCGCTCGCCAAGCACCTCCAGAAGATCAAGCCGGAGGAGAACAAGCGCCCGGCCATTGATTTTAAAGAGATCAGCGGGCAAAATAAGGAGGGCCCGGAAAGCGAAAAGCTTCTCGATAAGTAAAATAACGCGTCGGTGGCGGAGTGGTCAATCGCAACAGACTGTAAATCTGTCGCCCTATGGGCTACGCAGGTTCGAATCCTGCCCGGCGCACAACACAGGAAAATTCTTTACGAAATCCGCAATACGCATTGCCGTTATTGTATTTTCCGAGGTTCGAACCTGAGCGATTTCAAGTTCGACGGCTTTGCGTTTCTTTTTGATGATCTCGAACGGAAAATCCAAGGTAACACTGACCTGTTGACCTTTTAAGATGAGGTTCGAACCGAGCGATTGGAATATCTCGCGCTTCGTCATTTCGCCGCCATAGGCGAACCAGTCCCGAGCATAGCAGGCGACATTGAACGTCCTCTCGCTTAAGGTAAGCCACTGAGCTTTCTCCTTGCTGCGCATCTTGATATCGGCTTCGAGCTGTTCCTTCTCTGAGGCCAGCTTCATTTTCATCGTCCGGTATTCAGCCTCAGAAATATACGCGCGAT
>JAKAGE010000025.1 GCA_021817655.1 bacterium | reverse complement strand
CGGAAAAGACCGTCGAGAAGAACCTTAGGAGATCTTCCGCAAAGCGGAAGGCCGCATCGTCGTCGCCACGTTCGCCTCGCTCATCACGCGCATCGCGGAGATCATCAAGATCGCCGAGAAGCTCGGCCGCAAGGTCGCGCTGAACGGCTATTCGATGAAGACGAACATCCAGATCGCGCAGGGGCTCGGGTTCGTGAAAGCGAAAGAGGGCACGCTGATCTCCATCGAAGAGGTGAACAAATTCAAGGACGAGAAGGTGATGATCCTCTCGACCGGCGCCCAGGGCGAATCGAACGCCGGGCTTATGAAAATCATCAACGGCGAACACCGCCACGTGAAGATCAAGCCGGGCGACACGTTCGTGCTCTCGTCGTCCGTCATTCCGGGCAACGAGCGCAGCGTACAGTCCGTCAAGGACAATCTTGCGCGCCAGGGCGCCATCGTCTATCACTCCGCGCTCGTCGACATCCATTCCTCCGGCCACGCGCCGAAGGACGACATCCGTCTCGTGATCGAGCTCCTCAAGCCGAAGTTCCTCATGCCGGTGCACGGCTACTACTTCATGCGCTCCGCGAACGGCCAGACCGCGCGCGAAGCGGGCGTCGTGAAGGATAACGTCCGCCTGATGGACAACGGCCAGGTTGCGGAACTCACGAAGGACGGGTTCAAGGTCACCAAAGAGGAGGTGCCGGCCTACTACGTGATGGTGGACGGCCTGGGCGTCGGCGACGTCGAGGAGGTCGTGCTCCGCGACCGCCGCGCGCTCGCCTCCGAAGGCATGCTCGTCATCATCCTCGCCGTCGACCGCGACCGCGGCCGCCTGCTCAAGAACCCGGACATCATCTCGCGCGGGTTCATCTACCTGAAGGACAACCAGGAAATCCTCGACGAGATCCGCAAGCGCCTGCGCGGGCTCATGGGCCGCATCCCGCGGTTCAAAGAGGTCGAGCCGGATTATGTGAAGACGCTCATCCGCGACCAGATCGGCCAATACCTCTACGCGAAGACCAAGCGCCGGCCGATGATCCTGCCGGTGATGATAGAGATATAAAAACCCATCCGCTCCCGCATTCCTTTTCCTTCGTGCCTCCGCGAAGCCCCGGAAAAGGAATGCGGGAGCGGTAGTTTTTATTTCAATAAAAGCAGTAAATCGTTTTTCCAGCCGCGATGATGTGCACTTGAGAGAAATAAATTTGACGGACACGTTGTCTTCGGATTGACTTCACGATGACCCAAGATACGCTCGTGCGCGACCTGAGGATAATGCTCTTTGATGATCCGTGCGGCGGCGGCAAGTTCGACGTCCAACGGCCGTGCGTTCTCGAAGTTGCCGTCAAAGCAGATCGCCGCACTCCGGCAGTTCACGTCCCAGCTCCCCGCCTGCCAGCCTATCTCGTCGTCTTCGAGCAGCCGCTCGACCGTGCCGTCCCCGCGGACGAACCAGTGATACGGCCAGAACACCTGCCGCCCCTCGCGAAAATGGCCCGAGTAGATCGGTCGGCCCTTCATGCCCGCATCCTCCGCACGCTTCGGCGCGGCGAACTCCGGCGCATAAAGACGCACGAGTTCAATGGCCGACAGCCGCTCGCGGCTCATACCCGGTGGGTTGCTCGTGTGATGGATGACGATCGTATCGATCGGCTTGCGCTCCGCGTCCGCATCCGGCGGATATTCATCGAGCGCAATATCGTTTGCGCGGATGTGCCTCTCGAAGAAATCATAGATTCCATTTTTGACGCCATTCTGCTCCGCCTCGCCTTTATCGTTATATTCCTTTCTAATATCCTCAATGTCAGAAACGACGGCCGAATACCAATCTGGATTTCCTAAAAGCTCTCCCCATTTATTCAACGTCCTCTTCAGGTCCATTTATTGAATGGCTATTCGATCTCATAATCCGCATGGACCTCGATAGGCAGGTCGCTCATGCGCGCAACGATCAGAGGAATCTCCGGAGCAACGAACCCCCATCGCTTTACGAACGCCTTCGCCGCCGCATAGTCGCCGCCAAGCTGGAGCTTCAGAAATTCCTCGGAAAGCGCGATCATCGCCGCAACCGCCTTTGCCGGATCGATGGCGAACGTGCCGCTGCTCCCGTCGTACTGCACCGCGCCACGTTCGACCAGCCAGTTGTATTCGATGAGCGATCCCGCAGAATGTGCCTCACCGTAGCTCACGCGCCAGCCGACCGGGAAAGTCGCGATCTCATACACCGCGCATTGCTCCACGTCTTCTTTTGCCAGCATTCCTTTTCCCGCAAAATGGTCCAAAAGCGCCATGCCAAGCATATCGGCCTTCGCCTCCTCGAGCATTCCGTGAAGGTCCTTCAGCAGCACTTCGAAGCTCACCTCTCTGCCACCCACGTTCCGCACGCCCGGCCCCACACCATGCGCCAATTCGTGACCCACGACGAACAGCATCCAGTGGCGCTGATCCATTAAGGCGAATACTTCGGGGCGCAGGAGCCGTTCGGCCACCGGGCGCGTCAGCGCGGCGAACTTGGCATCCATCATCGTTTTCGAGAAAACTTTTTTCGATCCTTTCGCCTCGTGGATCTTTCGGTCATTCGGAAGATTGAACGCGACGAACGCGCGGCCGAACGCGGCCTCTCCTCCGCGGAACACGTCACGGACGACCTCCATCGGCGTCGCCGAACCCTTCGGATGGTAACTAAGCCGCGCTGCGAGCGCCTCGTCGAATTCCGGAAGCGCCGCTTTGAACTTCTGGATCTCGGCGGTCGTTTCCCGGTCCGGCAGCGCCACCAGCGCCTCGTACGTCGCCTTGATGCCGAACCGCCCATCCGCGTACACCTCGTACGGGCCAATGGTCACTTCGAAGGGATTCCCGTCCGTATCAATCCACGCGATGTCGCTGTCCCAGTAATCACCGGAAAGGAATGCCTCCGCGCGAGTGGCGAGAAACGTTTTGAGGGCGCCGGCGGGCAAAAGCGCGGCGGCAGCCTTCAATTCTCCGGCGGCCTTCTCGAGGAATGGCCGGTATTCCTCGTGATACGGGACGGCGATCAGGCCGCCATTGCCATCCCGCCTGATCACCGTCGTCGGACTTTCGAACCGCGCACGATCGGCAGGATGGTCCCCGAGCCACGATTCCCATTCCTCGTCGGTAAGGTCCGGAGGATAGAATGCCCCCGCGTTCGGCTTATTCCCGACGCCGGCAATGAACGCCTCGTCCCCGTTAAAAAGATCCCACGGGCCGCCATTGATATCAAAATATTCCCGGAGCGCTCTCCCTTCGCCATCGGTGCGCGCGGCAAGTTTTTCGCGCAGCGCGATGTTCGCAGGGTCGATCTGAAAAAGATAGAGATCGCTCATAACCTTCGCGGCGGCGACGCAATGGCGTAACGCCGCCCGTTCGCCCTCGGTAAGCCCGGAAAGGTCCTGTGCAACGCGGACCTTCTTGATCCGCGCAAGCGCTTTTTCCCCGTCGAATCCGCTTTGCATACAGCCATTATGACCGAATCCGCTCCCGTTTGAAAGATGCCCGCAGGCCGTTTGACGTGATATAATCCTTGTATGAAACCCGTTCTCGTATCCGGCATGCAGCCCACCGGACGCCTGCATATCGGCAATTATCTGGGCGCGCTCAGGAACTTCGTCGACCTCCAGAATTCGGGCGACTATCGGTGCTATTTTTTTCTGGCGGACCTGCACGCGCTGACGGAAGGGCCTGATCCGAAAACGCTCGAAGCGAACATCGTAAACCTCGCGGCGGACTACCTTGCCGCCGGGCTGGATCCGGGAAAAGTGATTATTTTTCAGCAATCGCAGATTCCCGCGCACAGCGAACTCGCGTGGATCCTGAACACGATCACGCCGATGGGCGAGCTGGAGCGCATGACGCAATACAAAGACAAGGCCGCGCGCGCGGCGGCGAACGTGAACGCCGGACTCTTCGGCTACCCCGTCCTTATGGCGGCGGACATCATCCTCTATGACGCAGCAGTGGTGCCGGTGGGCGACGACCAGCTGCAGCACCTGGAACTCACCCGCACGCTCGCACGCAAGTTCAATGCGCGGTTCGGCCGCACGTTCGTGGAGCCGAAAGGCCTGCTCACCAAAACGCCGCGCGTGATGTCCTTGAAGGACCCGCTCCGCAAGATGTCCAAGTCCGAGCCAGAGAGCTGCCTCTTCCTCGATGACGAACCGGAGGAGATCCGCCGCAAGATCGCGCGCGCGGTGACGGATTCCGGCACTTCGGTCGAATACGATCCGGAGCGCCGCCCAGGCCTCGCAAACCTTCTCGAACTCTACGGCGCGATCACGCATATGGACCCCGCAACGGTGGCGAAGGAATTCGCCGGCGAGCCGTATTCAGCTTTGAAGACACGCCTCGCCGAAGCGATCGCCGAACACTTGAGCGATTTCCGCAAGCGGAAGAAGGCGCTCCTCGCAAAACCGGGAGCGATCATGAAGATCGTCGATGCAGGCTCGAAAAAAGCCGCGGCAATCGCGGAGAAAAAGATCGCGCTCGTAAAGAAGAAAGCGGGATTGTAATCCGGCTATATCTTCCTGATCCCTATCCAGATATCCGCGCCTTCAAACTTCGTTTCCTCTTCTGCGGTGAACTTGTCCGATCGAACATAAAGATTAGCGATCGTCCCAGTTGAAAGTTTGAACTCGCCTTCATTCGCCATAACGGCATTTTTAAATTCGGCCGGGACATCCAGCATGGTCTCGATCCGGTCCTTCGTCTGAAGCCCGGCTTTCTGGCGCAGTTCCTGCACCATGCGGACCGCCTCGCGAAGCAGGCCTTCTTCGCGGAGCGCGGGCGTGATCGCGGTGTCGAGCTCGACCTCGCGCTCAAGCTTCGGGTCGAACACGACCTCCTTCACGTTCACCTCGCTCTTCAATATCGCAAGCAGGCCGCCGTTCCCGTCGAGCGCGACGTTCTTGTCGCGCACGATGAGCTTTGCGAGCGGCTGCCGCACCTTGATCTTCGCCTCCGCGCGTCGCGCGAGCCCGATGCTCGCCAGGCGCCGCGCCTCCGCCATGCCAGCAATGAGCGCCGCGCGCTCCTTTTCACCGAGCGAGAATTCGGCCTTCGGCCATTCCGCAAGATGCACCGACTCCGGCATGTCGCCATCGGCGAGCTCGAGATAGAGCGCATCGGCGAGGAACGGCATCACCGGCGCGATCGTTTTTGCGACGACGAGCAACGTGCGCCGCATCGTTTCAAAGAACGCAGGGTCCTTCCGCTTGCGCGAGCGCCGCAGATACCACGTCGAGAGGTCGTCGACATACTCCTGGATCGCGCGCGTGGCGCGGACGGTGTCATAGCCGTCGAAGGCGGCAGTCACCGTCTCTACCAGCCCGCCCGTCCGCGTGCGGATCCAGAGGTCAAGAAGGTTGCCCTCCCCGCCGTCTTCCCCGGCATCATTTTCGCGCGCCGTGCCGCCTTTCTCGTCCCCGTCATCCTCCTTGTACGTCGCAAAGTATTTATAGACGTTCGTGAGGAGCAGGCTGACTTTGCGGTACACATCCTGCACGCCTTTTTCCGAGAAGTTGAAGTTATCCGCCTGCATCACGACCGAATTCATCAGATAAAAACGGAGCGCGTCGGCGCCGAACTTGTCGATGAGAAGCTTCGGGTCGGGGAAATTGCCTTTCGACTTGCTCATCTTCTGGCCATCCTCCGCAAGGATCGTACCCGTCGTCACCACGTTCTCGAACGGCGCGTGGCCGAACAGGATGTACGACACGACGTGCGTCAGCTGGAACCACGCGCGCGTCTGCGCGATATATTCCGCCACGAACTGGGCCGGAAACCGCTTATGGAACGCCTCCTTGTTCTCAAAGGGATAGTGGTATTCCGCGAACGGCATCGAACCGGCTTCGATCCACGAATCAAAGATCTCCGGCGTGCGGACCATCGTGCCGTCGCACTTTTCTTTTTTGCCGTCACGGCCGCCGCACGGGAACGCGATCTCGTCGATGTACGGCCGGTGGAGATCCGCCTCGCCGGTGTCGTTGCGGGGGATATTCATGACGTTCAGCGTGCGCACTTCGGCGAAACTGATGAACCCCCTGTCGCCCTCCTCTCTTCCTTCGCGGGCTTCCGCCTCTGCAATAGCGCGCGCCTCGCTCCATCCTTCGGCGGCCTGCGTAAGCATCCAGATCGGATATTCATGCGAGACGATCAGGATATTCTTTCCTTCAAATTTCTCCTCGCATTCCTTGAGAAATTTCCAGACGCGCGTCCTCACATCACGCAACGATTCGCCGCCCTCCGGCGCGCCCTCGAACCGCGAACGGAGCGTCGGGAACATATCCCCATACTTTTCATCCTTATAGCCGGTGAGCGTCGGCCCGAGATGAATTTCCTCAAGGCGCGTATCGGTCAGCTCCTTCTCTCCCGTCAGCACCGATGCAACGATGTGTTCCGTGTCCTGCGTGCGCACGATGTCCGAAGCGATCACGAGATCGATCTTCTTGTGTTCGCACGCAAGCTCTTTCTTGAACTTCTCGATCGATGCATGCACCTGCTCCTTTCCGCGCGGCGTGAGGTGCAGGTATTTCCGCTGCCCCGAATCGAGGATGTCGAACATGTTGCTCTCCGCCTCGCCATGGCGCATCACCCAATACCGATTGCGCGCGCCACCAGCCTTCTCCGAAAGCTCGTCCAAACTCCCGACCGCCTCGATACGTCCGCATTTCTCGCACTTCCACACCGGCACCGGATTGCCCCAGTAGCGGTTGCGCGAGATGTTCCAGTCCGGCGCGGACTCGATGCTTTTTTCATAACGCCCGTGCTTGAGATGTTCCGGATACCACCGAATCTCCGCGTTGTTCGTGTCGAGCATCCCCTTCTTGATCTCCTGCACATTGATGAACCAGGCCGGGATCGCGCTGTAATAGAGCATCGTGCCGCAACGCCAGCAGAACGGATACGAGTGGACGAGCTGCTGCCGTTTATAGAGCAGGCCGCGCTTTTCAAGATCGTTCTTGATGAAGCGCTCCGAATCCTTGAAGTACATCCCCCGCACGAGTTCCGGCGCCTTATCGGTGAACACCCCTTTCTCGTCGAGGAGCGGGACGATCGGGAGCCCTTCGCGTACGCCGAGCTGATAGTCGTCCTCGCCATACACCGGGGCAATGTGCACAATTCCCGTGCCGTCCTCCGTATTTACGAAATCCGCCGCATATACTTTGTGCGAATTCTCATTCTGCGCGCCCGCCGCTTCGAAGAGCGGCTCGTATTCGAGGCCGACGAGGTCGGCCCCTTTTAAATCGGAATGCAGGACCTCGAATTCTTTATCTTTAAAAACCTTCTGTACCAGTTCGCTCGCGACAATAAAAAACCCTTCGTCCTTTATGCGCAAGGCCGTGTAATCCATGCCATTGCCGACCGCAAGCGCAACGTTCCCCGGAAGCGTCCATGGCGTTGTCGTCCAGGCGAGCAAATACGCGCTGTCTTTCGTGGCATATTCCTTCCCGAATTTTTGACCGGGCTTCAGACGAAGTTTTACATACACCGTCTCCTCCTGCACGTCCTTATAGCTGTTGTCCATCGCCACTTCGAAGTTGGAGAGCGGCGTTTCGCAGCGCGGGCAGTACATCAGCACTTTGCGGCCTTCGTAGACGAGGCCTTTATCATAGATCTGCTTGAAGCCCCACCACACGGACTCCATGTAGTCCGCGTCGAGCGTCTTGTACGAGTTGTCGAAATCCACCCAGCGCGCAATGCGGCGCACCATGGCGCGCCATTCGTGCGCGAACGTGAGCACCATGCTCCGGCATGTCTCGTTGAACTTCTTGACGCCGATCGCCTCGATCTGTTTTTTGCCCGAGATGCCAAGCTTGCGCTCCACCACCTCTTCAATCGGCAGCCCATGGCAATCCCACCCCCAGCGGCGGCGCACGAAGCGACCGTTCATCGTCTGGTAGCGCGGCACGAGGTCCTTCACCGTCGACGCAAGGATATGCCCGTAGTGCGGAAGCCCTGTCGCGAACGGCGGTCCGTCATAGAACGTGAACGGCTTGCCGTCCGCGGTCTGCGCCAGGCTCTTTTCGAAAATGTTACGCTCATCCCAGTAGGCGAGCACCTTCTCTTCCATTTCCGGAAGTTTTATCTCACCCTCGAGAAAATGCGGCTTTTTGCGCTGACGATCATGGGAGATCCTGTCTATCATTCCTATAAAATAGCAGGTTTTGCGGTATTTTCAAAGAAAAAACAGCTTCACGAGAAGCTGTTTCAGGCGTCCATGCCGCATCGTCATGAGGCATGGACGATCTCCTTCAGAAAAAGCGAGGGGACGTAGTACCGGGAACGCACCGCCGGATCCTGCGACCGTATGCACCGGTGAAGCCCCGGATGATCGTCGATGACCAGTTCATCCGGATCCATGACCCACGGCGTCCTGATCGCGAGCATTAATTCGCCGCTGCTCACGGGAAGAAGCCGAAAAACATCGAGCGGAAATATCCTTCTGCCGACATACCATCCCGTCCGGCACATCTTCACCGTGACCTCTTTCTTGAATATCAGAACCTGGCATTCGCCCATATTCCCTCCTTGCGGATCAGGCCGCTCTTCGGAGTATATTCCGGGATTCAGATCTTCTCAAGCGTTTTGATCCCGAGCAGGCCCACCCCTTTTTGAAGCGCCCGGGCCGTCGTGGCGGCAAGCGCAAGACGGGCGCGCCGCCGGACGGCGTTATCGTCCTTCAGGATCGGCGTCGTTTCATAGAACTTGTTCGCCGCGACGGCAAGCTGATGGAGATAGACCGCAAGCTGGCTCGTGGCATAGAGCTCTCCCGCCCGCCGCACCGCATCCGGAAATTCGAAAAGTTTTCGCGCGAGCGCAAGCTCCGCCGCATGCGCAAGCTCCGCCGCATCCGCCGGCCTGAATTTCGCATTCAGGCGCGCATCCTCCGCTTTGCGTAACACGCTCTTCAATCGCGCATAGGTGTACTGAAGATACGGCCCGCTGTCTCCGGCGAAATCGAGCATCTTCTCCCAATTGAAAACAATGTCCGTGGTACGGTTTTCCTTGAGGTCGTTGTATTTGAGGGCCCCCATCGCCACCGCGAACGCCACTTCGGTCTTTTCGGACTCGGGAAGATCCGGGTTCTTCGCCTCGATCAATTCACGCGCTTTGACGATCGCGTCGTTCACGAGATCATCGAGCATCTCCGCCGTTCCCTCGCGCGTCGAAAGCTTCTTGCCGCGCTCGCCGAGCACCAGCCCGTACTTTATATGAACGAGATCGGCATCCGCAAGTCCAAGCTTCCGCGCGATCGCAAAAAGCTGCTCGAAGTGAAGGGTCTGTTCGTTGCCGACCACGTACAGTATGCGCGACGGCTTATATTTGCTGAGCCGATAGCGCAGGTTCGCGATGTCGCGGGTGAGATACAGGCTCGCCCCATCGGATTTCTCGATGAGCGCCGGCGGCAAGCCGACATCGTCGAGCGTCACCACGATCCCCCCGTCAGCGCTCCGCTCCGCGATGCCTTTGTCGACGAGCAGCTGCACCGTCGGCTTCATGTCGCGCTCGAAGAACGATTCGCCGATCCAGATGTCGAAATCGACGTCGAGCGTCTGATACATCTTCCGAAATTCGCTGAGCGATTCGCTCTTGAACCAGTCCCATAGCTTCCGGTTCTCACGGTCGCCTTCCTCAAGCTTCCGGAATTCCTCGCGGCCGCGTTCCTCAAGCGCGGGATCCGCCTTCATCTCCTCATGGAATCGCACATACAATTTTTGCAGCTCCACGATCGGATCCTTTTTCACCACCCCGCGATCGCCCCACATCTTGTACGCGGCGATGAGCTTCCCGAACTGGGTCCCCCAGTCGCCCAGGTAGTTCCATCGGATCACCCGCCAGCCGGAACACGCGAGGATGTTCGCAAGAGCATCGCCGATAATGGTCGTCCGCATATGGCCGACATGCATTTTCTTCGCGATGTTCGGCTGGGAATACTCGACGATCACCGTCTTCCCTTTTCCGGCGTCGCTCCCCCCGAATACCCGGTCGCGCGCCACCCGTGCGAACCTCTCCTGGATCGTCCCGTTGCTCAGCCAGAAGTTGATGAATCCCGGCGCGGCCGCTTCCACCTTGTGGAAAAATCCTGCGGGCGCCGCATCGGCGATCTTCGCGGCATATTCTTTAGCAAGCTCGAGCGGCACAACGCCCCGCGCTTTTGCGGCGCGCAACGCCCAGTTCGTGGAATAATGGCCGAAGATCTCTGCTTCGGGCACAGAAAGCTCGATCGGCTCTCCGTCGCCGACGATACTTCGCAAAACAGCGATGATCTCTTCTCTCATGAAAACTCCCATGTTAAGAAAAATGGAAATAGCAGTATTACGTATAGCGGGCGGCAGTCCATTCCGCATGTTCCGCGATCGTCCTCCGAAATCCAATTCAAACGATCCCGTGCCATGCCGCCCCGCTATTCGTTCTTTAAAATAGCACAATTTACGGCCTCCTCATAGCCACCTCCTTGCATTTGAGCCATTTGCAAGGAGGCTTTTTTATATTTTTAATGTAGAATGAACCCATGGAATCCGCCGCGATCGCCGAAAACCGCCGGGCGCGCTTCGATTACGACATCCGCGAAACGTTCGAAGCAGGCCTCGAGCTCCAGGGACACGAAGTGAAGAGCGCAAAAAGCGGCCGTTTTCAGATCGCCGGCGCACAGGCGCTCATCCGGGGCGGCGAAGCATGGCTTCTCGGATCGCACATCCCGCCGTATCAAAAAGGCAACACCCCGCCGGATTACGAAGACGATCGCGCGCGGCGGCTGCTGCTCGCAAAGGAAGAGATCCGGAGGATCCAGGGCGCGCTCATCGACAAGTCCGTGCGCCTCATCCCGCTCCGCGCCTATCTGAAGCGCGGCCTCATCAAGATCGAACTCG
>JAKAGE010000024.1 GCA_021817655.1 bacterium | reverse complement strand
TGCACGTTGTTGTTGCCGGTGTTCAGCTTGACGTTACCCGAGAAGTCCGCCATGCCGTTCGCGGGAACCGCGGAAAGCGTCTGGCCGAACTGGGTGCCGTTCACCATCAGCTTCACGTTCTGGAGGTTTGCGTCATTCGCAGAACCGATCACGTGGAAGTTGATGTTCTGGAGGTACACCGGATTGATGCCGGCATCGAAGGTCCATGCGCCGACGATGTTGCCCTGCGTGCCCGCCGTCACCTGCGTGCCGATCGAGCCCGAATTGATCGTGAGGGTCGCGAGCTGCGGATTGCTGACGGTCGTCACCGTGAACGTGTTGCCGTTCAAGGGGAAGGCGCCCGTCGCCGTCACCGCCGTGTTGCTCGGACCGAATGCCGTCACGTTCGACGCGGAAGGCATCGAGAAGCTCACCGTGTTACCGGCGTTCGTGCTGGCGGACGAAAGACCGACCGCGAGCTGGAATTCCTGCGACTGGCCGGCCGGGATCGAAAGATTCAAGCCGGAGAACGTAAGGACGCCGTTGGAGAGCGATGCATACTGCGCGACCACCTGGCCGTTCTGGACCAAGTACGCGTTGTTGATCGCCGCGTCGGAGACGACGCCGGTCTTCTGGAAGACCAACTGCGAAACGGTCACCGCGCCCGAGTTGCTCGCCGTCAAGTTGAATGCGAGGACCGGGATGCGCGCCGCCGAACCGCCGCCGGTGCCATACGAAGAAACCAAGGAGCCGGCCGCCGGATTATCGGAAGCCAAGCTGACCGAAAGACCCGTCGCCGGGACCGACGTCGAGGTTGTGCTCGTCGAGGTGCCCGTCGAACCGGTCGAACCCGTGGAGCCGGTCGTGCCGGTGGTCCCCGTGTTCATCGAAGCGATGAACGCGCGGGTGATGGGACCGAAGAAGCCCGAAGAGGGCTTGATGCCGTTCGCGGCCTGGAACTTCGCGAGCGCCGCCTGAGTGAGCGGGCCGAAGTAGCCGGTCGGAGCGGAGATCTTAAGATCGCCCTGCGCAATGAGGAGCGACTGGAGCGCCGAGACGTCGGCACCCTTCGAGCCCACGGTGAGGTCGCGGGTGTAATTGTACGAAGTGGTGGTCGTGGTCGTCTTGGAGCCGCCGGTCGTGCCGAGCTGCGACTGGAGCTGTTGGATCTGGGCGAGCAGCGCCGCGATCTGGGCCTGGAGGCCTGCAGTGCTCGTGGTGGTCTGCGCGTTTGCCAGAGGCAACGAAGCCGCACCGACCATCCACAGAACCGTGGAGGCGGTGAGGGCCGCTGAAACCAATTTCTTATAATTCATTTTTTGTGTAATTTCGATTTTGAATTTTGGTATCGACCCTATGATCCCGTTACGGGAACATCCGGCCGTCGACCTTTGCCGTGCACCAAATCACGTTTTTACTTTTTTGTCAGGACCGTTTCCGGCACTGCACTCTGTTCGCCCAACCGAACGCCTCGTGAGGGAAAGCGGCGATCGATCAAACAGAAGAGAGTGACGAAAACGGGGTCAATAGCTAATAAAAAAACTCGCTGCGAGCGAGGCTGAATGCTGCAAGAAAATCGACCGGGACACCCCAAGCGCACATGATCGATTTCCTCCCTGGCTCAGCCTCACACTGAACCTGTACTTATTATACCGAGCGCTCCTCCGAAACGGTGTGCAAAACCTCTTGAAAACATTCCGTTGCGGAGAGCACAAAGTACAACGGTCCGGCGCCGGAAAAGTTACCTGGCGACCGCCCGATAGAACACCGACGGTCCGGCAGTCCCGACACGTTCGATCAGGTTCTGTTCGAGGAGGGTCTGGAGATCGTAGCGGATCGTCCGCTCGCTCGTATCCGGCAACAGGTCCTGAATATCCTTCATCCGGCAATTGCCGGATTGCCGGATCCGGTCCAGGATCGCCGATTGGCGGACCGAAGGCTCTATTTGTTCGCCGAACGAGCGCTCCGCCGCGGGCTCGGGATAGAATCCGGCAATTGCCGGATTGCCGGATTCGGCGGTTGCCGGATCATCCATTGCCGGATTGCCGGATTCGGCGGTCTTCGGCGCCGCGATCTTCGGCGCGGAAAATATCTCGGAAACATCCACCTCGTCCGTCGTTGCCGCAGTGCGGCGTTCGGCGATGGCGGCGTCGAGCGCATAGATCTCCCGGAGGACAAGATCCGCGTTCCGGACGCTCACAAGGTTTGCATCCCCCGCGAACTTGACGAGGCTCTCCATCACGTGGATGGCCGGCACCGCGGCGCCATAATTCTCGGCGGCCGCAGCGGAAAGAAGTTCCGCGCCTGCGGCACGGAGCCGCTCGCCGAAGTCGGCCTCCTTGAGGGGCGCCGCAAGGCGGAACAGCGCGTAGGCGATCTCGTACGATTTCGTGAGGATAAAACGCTCTTTGCCGGATTCCTTCATATGCCGGGATTATAATCCGGCAATCCGGCAATTACAAGGTCCACGCGGCCGACGCAAGGACGATCGTGAGGAATGCGAAAACGACCACCGAAGTGGCAAGGGTCTTCGTGCGGGTCAGCTCGCCGAAGGCGTGCTGGGAGACGATGCTCATGAGCGCGGTCGCGATGAGGAATGCGATCGCCGCCTGATACGAAAAGCCGAGCGGGAGGAACAGCGTGACGATGATGAGCTGCGAAAGAAGAACGAACATGGCCCACCCGATCACGCGCCGCAACGGGCGCGCCACGGAAGAAAAATTTCCGACGAAGCTCATGAAGGCGGCGGTAAGGACGAACGCGACGCCCATGGCGCCAAAGAGCGCCCATCCTCCGAATCCCTGGCCTCCCAGATTGAGGAAGAAGTCGCGCATTAAAAGATACGAGAGCACGAACACCAGCACTTCATACGCCGTCCGCCGGTCGATGATGATAAGGTCCTTGATGAGAAGGATGAAGTAGAAGACGGCGGCAAGGACGAAGGCAAAGAGCCAGCCCTGCGGCTCGACGAAGGCAATGAGCATCAAGACCCAAAAGGGCGCCGAGACCTTTCCGGCGCCCGCCATGGGGACATAATACAGATAGAGCGCGGCGATGAGAAAAAGCCAGTACGGGGCTATCCACCACGCGGCGGCGAAAACGACGGCCTTAAGAAGTGAAGACCAGCTGATCCGCCTTGAAATTGACCTTAACCTTTCCTCCATCCTTGAATTCGCCGCGGATGATCTTATCCGCCAACTTATCAAGGATAACCTTCTGCATCAATCGCTTCAAGGGACGGGCGCCGAACTCCGCGCTGAAGCCTTCCTTTGCAAGATAGGCGCGCGCCGCCGGCTCCACCTGGATGGCGATATTGCGCCCGGCAAGCCGCTTCTCGATGGCCCGGATCTGGATGTCCACGATCTTCTCGATATCGTGCCTGCGAAGCGGGTTGAAGATGATCACGTCGTCGATGCGGTTCAGGAACTCCGGGCGGAAGCTGCCGCGGAGCGCCTCCGTCACCTTGCCGCGGTAATCCCCTTCCTCGAGCGATGCCTGAGCGCTTTCGGCGCTGAACCCGATGCGGGACATTGCCTTGAGGTGCTCGCTCCCGATGTTCGACGTCATGATGATGATGGTGTTCTTGAAATTGACGGTCTTGCCCTTGCTGTCGGTGAGCCGGCCGTTGTCGAGCACCTGCAGGAGCAGGTTGAACACCTCGGGATGCGCCTTTTCGATCTCATCGAAGAGGATCAGGCTGTACGGCCGATGGCGGACGGTCTCCGTGAGCTGGCCGCCCTCCTCGTGGCCGACGTAACCCGGGGGCGAGCCGATAAGGCGGGAGACGGCGTGCCGCTCCATGTATTCGGACATATCCACCCGCACGAGCGCCTTTTCGTCATTGAACATGAATTCGGCGAGCGAACGGGCAAGCTCGGTTTTGCCGACGCCCGTCGGCCCGAGGAACATGAACGACCCGATCGGCCGGTTCTCGTCCGAAAGCCCCGCCCGCGAGCGGCGCAACGCCGACGCGACGGAGACGATCGCCTCCTCCTGCCCTATCACGCGCTCGCGGAGCACGTCCTCGATCCGGATCAGCTTGTCGGCGTCCGTCTCGAGCATGCGCTTGAGCGGAATGCCCGTCCAGACGGAAACGACGGCGGCAACATCCTCCTTATCCACCGATTCCTTGAGGAACCGGTCATGCTGCGGGACTGATCCCGCGCCGGCCGCCGCGGAGCCCCTCCCGCGCTTCGCTTTCTGGCCGTTTCCGGGGACGCCCGCGCCGTTCGCGCCGGCCGGCCCGCCGAAATTCTTCTTTTCGAACATCTGAAAATCCTTCTCGGCGGCCGGCAGCTCGCCGTACATGATCTGGGCCACGCGCTCAAGATTGCCGTCCCGCTCCGCGACCTCCGCTTCCCGCTTGAGATTGTCCACCTTCTGCCGAAGCTGGTGGAGCGTCTCGAATTTGATCTTCTCCGAATGCCATTTGCTCGAAAGCTCGTCGTTCTGATCCTTGAGCGCCGCGAGCCGCTTGTCGATCTCCTTGAGGCGCGCCGCCGTGGCCGTCTTCTGGCTTTCCTGCGAAAGGGCCTGTTTTTCCACTTCGAGGCGCGTGATCTCGCGGCGGATCTTATCGATCTCCTTCGGCAGCGATTCCGACTCCAGGCGGCGCGCGGCGGCGGCCTCGTCCATGAGGTCCACGGCCTTGTCCGGCAGGAACCGGTCGGTGATATAGCGGGCGGAGAGGTTCACTGCCTCGACGATCGCCTCGTCACTGATGCGCATGCCATGATGGATCTCGTATTTCTCCTTCAATCCGCGCAGGATCGCGATCGAATCATCGATCGTCGGCTCCTCCACCATGATCGGCTGGAAGCGCCGCTCGAGCGCCGGGTCCTTCTCTATATATTTCTGGTATTCGCGGATGGTCGTCGCGCCGATCGCATGCAGCTCCCCGCGCGCGAGCGCCGGCTTCAGAAGATTCGAGGCGTCGATGGCGCCTTCCGCGGCGCCGGCGCCCACGATCGTATGGATCTCGTCGATGAAAAGGATGATCTGCCCCGCCGCGTTCTTGACCTCTTTCATGAACGCCTTCAGCCGGTCTTCGAACTCGCCGCGGAACTTCGTGCCCGCGATGAGCGATCCGAGGTCGAGCATGAGCACCTGTTTCCCTTTGAGCAGTTCCGGCACGTCGCCCGAGGCGATGCGCTGGGCAAGCCCCTCCACGATGGCGGTCTTGCCGACGCCCGGCTCGCCGATGAGGCACGGATTGTTCTTGGTGCGGCGCGAAAGCACCTGCATGAGACGGCGCAGCTCCTCCTCCCGGCCGATGACCGGATCGAGCTCGCCCGCCTTCGCCTTATCGCTCAGGTTGATGGCGTATTTTTCGAGCACCTGGAACTTGCTCTCCGGCGTCTCGTCGGTGACGCGCACGGATCCGCGCAGCTGCGCCAGCACCCGGAACGCGGTCTCGCGCCGCACGCCGAACTTCTCGAGCAGCGACTTCGCGGCGCCGCCCACATCGAGGAGCGCGAGCAAAAGGTGCTCGCAGGAGACGAACTCGTCCTTCTGCTGGGCGGCGATCTTCGCGGCCTGGTCGAGCACCTTCATCAATTCCTGCGAAAGATAAAGCTGCCCCAATGCCCCGCTCGAGACGATGGGCGGGATGCGGTCGAGCTCCACCTCGATCTGCTCGTCGAGCTGGTCAAGGTTGACGCCGGAACGCTCGAGCACGGGGATCACGAGCGACTGCTCATCCTCGATGAGCGCGGCAAGCAGATGGATGGACTTCAGCTCTCCGTGGTTCTTCTTTGCGGCGATCTCCTGCGCATTCTGCAGCGCTTCCTGCGCCTTTATGGTGATACGGTGGAAATTGGGCATTTGGTTTTTTGATGATGGCCTTTATTCAATAATACAATGAGAGCATTAAAATGTTATTAAATCATAGCGCGGCAGAGCAGCGATTGTCAATCTCATAGTTAGATTGCTAATGGAATAGCGGACAATAAGTGAATGGGGTCTTCTGGGGCTTCGTTTCCGACCGGGGCCCGCCCCGAAACGGCCGCCGTTCGCTTATTGTCCCGCTGGTCTTTGGGCGAGCGTTGCCTGGACCGTAAGCGTCTGGCCCTTGCGATTCACCGTGAGCGTGACGGTCTGGCCGACGCTGTATTCGTTGATAAGATTCGCAAGGTCGTGGGCGGCATCGATCGTCGTTCCATTCACGGCCGTGATAATATCCCCCGCCTGGATGCCGGCCTTCGCCGCCGGCGAGCCCGGCAGCACCGCCGCCCCCGTGCCGCCGCTCGCCACCCACGCGCCGGCCGCAACGGACAGGTTGTTCTGCGCCGCAATCGCAGGCGTAAGGGCCTCATACATGACGCCGAGGTACGGCGCTTGGATCTGGCCAGTGGATTCCACGGAATTGATCGCGGACTTCGCCTCGTTGATCGGGATCGCAAAACCGATGTTCTGCGCGTTCGATGCAATGGCGGTGTCGATGCCGATCACGTCGCCCTGCAGGTCAAGGAGCGGACCGCCGGAATTGCCGGGATTGATCGCAGCGTCCGTCTGAATGACGCCGGTGATGGTTTCCTGCGCCCCGGTATCGGGCGATGATGCCGTCACCGTGCGCCCGAGGCCGGAAACGACGCCGACCGAAACGGTGTTGGAGAACTGGCCGAGCGCGTTGCCGATCGCGATGGCGGTCTGGCCAAGCTGAAGCGCGTCTGAATTGCCGAGAGTGACCGTAGGAAGATCGGTCGCATCGATCTTCAGCACCGCGAGGTCCTGGTTCGGGTCCCGCGCAAGCACCGTCGCGTTATACGTCTTCCCGTCGCTCGTGATCACGGAATACTGGGCGTTCTTCGTCGCGACGACGTGCTTATTGGTAAGGATGAGGCCGTTCGGCGAGATGATGAAGCCGCTTCCCCCGCCCACCTGCTGCAGCTGGGTCTTCCCCGTCGTGCACGGCGTCGAGGTCGGGAACGAAAGACCGCTGCCGCCGAAATACTGCTGGAACTCGGGAGGGACGTTGTCGAACGGATTGTACGCCGGGCAGTTCTCGATCACCGGCACGTTCTCCGAGATCGTGACGGAGACGACCGCCGGCGAGGCTTTTTTGACGGCGTTCATGACGTCCGCCTCGTACTGGTCGGTCGGCGCATAGAGCGGCGCAGGCCCGGGCGGGGTTCCGGACGCCGGCGTGGCATTTGCGCCGCCGGCAAGTCCGGCGAGGGGAGCGAAAAGATCGCCCAGGAATGAAGAGACGGGGTTGGTCGTCGTGGCGGCGAGCGCCTCGTTCGCTCCGCCCGGCGCGCCCCGCAAAACTCCCGCAATCAGCGCAACGGCGATGAAAAGAAGGATGATAAGGATGACCTTTCGCGTTTTTCCGATCCCGTGCATAGCGTTCATTTTTTAATACGGAGCGCCCGCAGAAAAAGTTTCACCGCGCGGCGGCGGCCACGGCCTTCTCTATTATTCTCGCCGCCGCCGCCACGGCGCGTCCGGTCGTCCCCTTACCCAGGCTGAACCGGATGCTTTCCGCCGCGCGCGCCTTCGGATGGCCGAGCGCCTCAATGACGTGCGACGGGGCCGCGGCGCGGGCGCGGCACGCGGATCCGGACGAAGCGGCAAGGCCCATGCGGTCGAAGCGCGTAAGAAGATCCTGCGCCGGATGGCCCGGGAAATGGACATTGAGGATGTGGGGCGCTTTCGCGTCCCCGGCCGTGCCGTTGATTTCCGCGGCCGGCACCGCTGTTTTGATGCGCCGCCACAGATCGTTGCGGAGAGCGGCGACGCGGAGGGATGTCTTCCCCCGCGCGGCGGCGGCGATCTCCGCGGCCTTCGCGAATCCGACGATGCCCGGGACATTCTCCGTGCCCGACCGCAGGCCGAACTCCTGGCCGCCGCCCAGCGTCTGCGCAGCAAGCGGGAATCCTGCGGCCGTCCCCGGGCCTCCTGCACCCCCGAACGCTTCGTCGTCGCGGCGCACAAAAAGCGCTCCCACCCCCTTCGGCCCGTAGGTCTTATGGGATGAAAGCGTCATCATGTCGACCCCCAGAAGCTCCGTATCGAGATAATAGTAGGGAAACGACTGTGCGGCATCGGTATGGAACAGCGGATACGGCCCGGGATGCGCGCCGGCGGCGCGGTCCTTCCGGAATGCGTCGATCATGAACCGTATCTCGCGGAGCGGCTCGACCGTCCCCACTTCGTTATTCACGTGCATGACCGAAACAAGGGCGGTTTCGGGCGAAAGTGCATCCTTGAGCGCCACGATATCAACGACGCCTTCGCGGTTGACCGGCAGCGCCACGACATCGGCGCCCCATTCGGCGGCGAGCGCCTGCGCGGGCTCGCTCACGGATTCATGCTCGATGGACGAGATGATGATCCGCGGCCGCGCGACGCCCGGATGCGCGCCGCGGAAGAACGCCACCGCGCCGCGCACCGCGAGGCTGTTCGCCTCCGTCGCCCCGCTCGTAAAGAGCACCTCGCGAAAATGCTTCGCGCCGATCAGCGTTCCGATGCGCTCCCGCGCGGCGTCCACCGCGGCGATCGCCTCCTGCCCGTAATAGTGGAGAGAGCCCGGGTTCCCGAACGCGCGGGAAAAATAAGGCTGCATCGCGCGCACGGCGCGGGGATCCGCAGGCGTGGATGCGGCATGGTCAAAGTAAAGGCGGCGCATAAGAAAATTGTATCATGCTCCGATCGCAGGATGCGCGATCAGAGCAGCGAGGATGCCGCGTCGATCGGCCGGGCGAACTCCACCGTCACGAGTTCGCCGGTGCGCTTGTTCGGCACAAGGAGCGCGTACTGCTTGCGGTACAGGTCATAGAGCTCTTTCGTCAGCTTCACGTCGTTCAGGCAGTACTCCTTGAGCTCGTCCATCTTGCCTTCCCGATAGAGTTCGCCCGCCTCGGAGCCATGATGGGTCTTGCGCGCGCCGAGGTTCGCCTCCGCGAGCCGGTCCAAGCTGATGCGATGCCCCGTCGCGAGCTCGATCTCCTCAAGCAGGTCGACGCGGTCCATCGCCCAGAGGCGCGGCGCGTCCTTGATCCGCTGGAAATAATGATTGAGCACCGGCACGTCGTAGCGGTTCATGCTGAACCCGACGATCCGCTTCGCGTCGCGGAACAGTTCCGCGAGCTTGTCCATCTCATGCTCTTCGAACGTGGAATAGCGGTCCTCAAGATACGAATACACGCCGACCACCGAAATTTTCAGCGCGGCATAGTTGTCCCACCCGACGTCCGGGTCGGTGAAAAAGTTCTGCGTTTCGATGTCGAATACCAATGTGTCCAGTTTCATATGCTATGGCGCTGCCTATCGATGATCCTGCCCGAACCCTTGTCTGATATGCATTTTGAAATCACTGCCGGTGATTTCAAAATGCATATCAGACGTGCCTGTCTGCAACATTGGTTGCAGCATAGCTGTCGGGCTTGATCTTCACCTCGAAATTGTTCGCGCGGATCATGCCGACGATCTCGTTGATCACCGCCTTCGTCGGGCCGTTCATGCCGACGTCCGCGTGGATCTCGAACTCAAACTCGGGAAGCGGAAATTTCTTGAGCTCGGCAAGCAGCTGCTCGGCAAGCTCGAGGGAGATGAGCGCCTCCCGGATCATCCGATCGCGGAGCGTATGGAACGTGCCAAGCTCGAACCGCCGATAGAAATAGCGGCCGCCGTTGCCCACGCGATGCACGACGACGGCATTCACGAAATCCGCGTTTTTCGACGAGAGAAGCTGGGAATCGGTGCCGATCGTCACGCGGTAGCGCGAAAGAAGGTCCTTGCCCATGAACGCCATGATCTCCTCGACCACTTGCGGCACGGTGAGGCGGATTCCAAGCGAACTGATGAACGTTTCCGGCATATGCCTGGAATATACGCCGAAGCGCGGGCGGCGTCAATCGCGGCTCCGCATCTATCGGCACGCTATCCTTCGTTTAAGATCCTTTTAATGATCTTTATGGTATCTTTGGGGCCGCCGACGGCGATCGTCTTCACGCCGGTCTTTTTCGCCGCCGCATCGTTCCCTCCTTTATAGAGCGCATCGCCGATGAAGACCATGTCTTTTATCGGCACCTTCAGCACCTTCTCGATCTGCCGCACGCCGTAGGCCTTATCGATGCCTTTTTGCGTTATATCGATCGTTGTGAATCCCGCCGCATGAACCTCGAGATCGGGCAATTTTTTCTGCAGCATGCGCGCAATCCTCAACTTGAGCGGCGTATTTTTTTTCGTCCACTCTTCTTTCATCCGGACGCCTTTCGCGCCGAGCAAGGCGACAACATCCTGCCCGAGGAACGAGTACGACATCTGCGAACCCCTGTCTTCGAGCGTCTTTCCATACGTTTTTTTAGGAGGAATATAGTCTGCCATTTTAAAAACCTCCCTGACCGCCGCCCTGATCGCGCGCTTCTTTCCTTTGGATAACGGATGACCGTACACATTCTTCCATCCCTTTTTATATCGATAGAACGCGGTAGCGGTGGTCGGAAACAGGAAAAGGTGGCCCAATAACGCGGGCGGGCAGTTAAGACGCGAGACGAATTGACGACGGAACTGCCGGTATGTCCCGCCGCCGATCACCGCGACCTGCTTTTTTGCCAAAAGGTCACGGAGCGTACGCGCCATATCGGGCGCGAGATTTGATTTCGTTTCAGTAAGGGTTCCGTCGAGGTCGAAAATGACCAATTTCGTGCTTGTAAGCTTCGTCGCGGATTTCATCAATTAAATTGTAGCAAAAATATGCTAAAATAACTTCGTAATGGCGAAGAAACGGAGACACGGGAAAAAGAACGGCGGAACAAGCGAGGCCGCGAACGACACCGCTCGCCATTCGCGGCCGGTCGTGAAAGGGCGCGGCGGCGCACCGCAGTCCCGCGGGCGCAACGGCGCGGGATCGGCGGCGAAACGCGAGCCGCGGCTCCATCCGGAGACGAAAAACAGCATTTGGGCAATTAGCTTCCTTTGCGCGGCGGCGGTGCTCACGCTCGCGGGATTCGCCGCCGCCGGCCCCGCCGGCGCGGCGATCTATGAAGGGCTCGACTCTCTTCTGGGCTGGGGTTACTTTATTTTGCCCACTACCCTAGATCGGAA
>JAKAGE010000023.1 GCA_021817655.1 bacterium | reverse complement strand
CGTCCCAAGGACATCGCAAGCTGCCTCGTATCCGCAGACGATTCCCTCGATCCCGTGCTTGATCCGGCAAAAACCGACAGGCAAAAAGCGGGCCTTGTAGGCTCCGCCGTCAAGAGGATGAATCTCGCCGATGAAAAGCTGGGCAGGGACAAGCATGGTGAGCGATATCGCTTTACCCGAGAAAAGGTCGAACGCATTAAAAACTCATATTGCCCTACACCCCCTACACCAACCGCCGATATACCCGATGTTTTGGGCATTGTGGGTGGTGTAGAGTCCGATAGAGAACCCTCATAATGTATAGTAACCATTCACCGCCTGTTTTCCCGTCGTGACCATACACCGCCCGTACTTCAAGAATCATGGGTTGTTTATGGGGTTAATGTATGGAGTGTAGGGTAGTTTGCACTTTGAAAAGAAATTGGTGGTATAATGAGAGTGTTATCCCGTTCGCAATTTTTCGGAGGTTTTTATTTAGCACTGGTGCCCTTAAAGGGGCGGTCTGCCGTCAGTGCTACTCCTCCGGAGCAAGCGGATGGGATAACCAGACCGCCCCTTTAAGTTGGTTAAAAATAAAAAAATTAATAACATGAATACATCAATTAAAAAAGCAGTTATTCTTTGCCGTGTTTCTTCGAGAGAGCAAGAATTAACGGGATATTCGCTTGATGCCCAGGAAAAACTGCTCACCGAGTATGGCGAAAAAAATGGGATCGCTGCAGCGAAGGTCTTTCGGATTTCTGAATCGGCGAGTGGCAAACAGATTCGCAAAATGTATAACGAAATGCTGGCGTATGCGACTGTGCATAAGATTCCCAACATTCTCTGCGAAAAAATCGATCGACTCACGCGCAATCTCAAAGATGCGGCGATAATCGATGACTGGGTAAAAGGACATCCCGACCGCGCCGTCCACTTCGTAAAAGAGGGGTTCGTGTTGAATCAAAATACGAAGGCACACGAAAACTTGGTATGGGACATGAAGGTGGCCATCGCCCGCTTCTATACGAATAACCTTTCCGAAGAAATCCATAAAGGTCAAAACGAAAAACTCGCTCAGGGCTGGATACCGATGCGGGCGAAGCTCGGTTACAAATCGGTCGGTGAAAAGGGCCATAAAACCCATATCATCGATGAGGCTATCGCACCGTTTATCCGAAAGATGTTCGATTTGTATGCGACCGGAAATTATTCGATCGCCGAAGTGGCGAAAGTTATGCGCAAGGAGGGGCTCAAAAGCGACCGCGGTGAAACAATGAGTAAAAGCCAAACGCATATCTTGCTGTCCGACCCCTATTACATCGGCGTGATTATGTGGAAAGGAAAAGCATACGAAGGAAAACACCAGCCGCTCATCTCGCACGAGTTATTTGCGAAAGTTCAACGACAATTGAATAAGAGATTCAAGAATCCGACGTATCGGAAGCACTTACCCGTTTTCAAGGCAAAGATGACCTGCGACGAGTGCGGCGGCACGATTGCGTGGGGCCTCGTTAAAGGCCATTGGTACGGAAACTGCAATCATCACAAGCCATGCTCGCAAAAAGGCACCACCCGCCAAGAAGCGGTCGAAGGCCAAGCCGTTCCCCTTTTTGTAGGCGTAGCTCCAAAAACGGAGCGGGCCATCGAGTGGCTCAAAAAAGCCCTCAAAGAAAACCACAAAGGCGAGATCGCCTACAATGCCGTACGACGCGAGGAACTTGCCCGAGCCATCAAAACAGCAGACCAGCGCATGGAAGGCGCATACCGCGACAAGCTCGACGGCCAGATGCCTGCCGCTATCTGTGAGAAAGTCATCAACGAAGCCACGATAGCCAAAAAAGAGGCTGCAGACGCCCTAGAAACGATCGCTGATTCGCGCCAGGCGTACTACGAGGCGGGCATCGCCATCCATGAACTCGCGGCGCGTGCGGAGGCGATCTATCGCAGCCCGAAAACCACCACGGAGGAGCAGCGATTGCTTTTGAGTTACGGATTTTTAAACCTCGGCCTGAAGGCGCATAAAATAAGACCAGAATACACGTTGGCCTTCCAATTTATGCGAGAATGGATACCGGTGGTAAATACGATTTTTAAATCGGCGAAAGATATAGGAAAATCAGATGCTTTCGAGCTTTCGGAGGAAGAAAAATCAACTTTGTACCACCATCGGGATTTGAACCCGAGTTCCCGCCGTGAGAGGGCGGTGTCCTGGACCAGGCTAGACGATGATGGCTCGATAACGTACGGAGAAAAGTATAAGAGAAAATCAGTAAAGTGACAAGCTATGTGCGCTTCTGCTGAAGCAGCGGAACGGCCGGTTTCTGAGAGTGCGCATCCTAGCTGAGCGGCATCACCCCCGGCACCGGCACATCGCGGATCTCCTCGACAAGCGCGTCCATCCGCATCGCGTGCGATCCCTTCACGAGGATGAGGTCCCCTTTTTTTATGAAATTCTGCAACGGCTTCCGCGCCTCGTCCGCGGCATCGAACGGGAAGATCGCGGTCCTCTTCATGCCCGCGGCGCGGGCGGCCTCGGCGATGAACTTCGCGCGCGGGCCGACGGTGAACAGCACATCGGCGCGGGCGGCCGCTTCCCTGCCGATCTCCTCATGCGCTTCGGGCGTATATTTGCCGATCTCAAGCATGTCGCCAAGGACCGCGATGCGCCGCTTCGCGGGAAGCGCGGCAAGCGTTTCGAGGGCCGAGCGCATGGCGATCAGGCTCGCATTGTATGAATCGTCGATGATCGTCGTCGCCTTCACGCCCGGCACAAGCTGCATCCGGTGCGCCGGCGGGGCATAGTGCGCAAGCGCGTCGGAGATCGCGACGAGATTCATCCCGAAGGCGATGCCGACGGCCGCCGCCGCGCCGGCAGCGTACGCATTGGCTCGCCCGAACGCTCCATCGATGCGGACCGGAACGACCCCGCTCCCGTATTCGAGCTTGAACGAGATGCCGGCCGGCGCTCCGTCGTGCACCTTGTTCTCGAACCGCGAAAGCCGCACCTCCGCTCCCCGTTCGAAGCCGTACGTCATCACGCGCGCCCGGGTGCGCGACTGGAGCCCGAGCACCGTCGCATCGTCGGCGTTCAGGATCGCGAACCCTCCGGCAGGAAGATACTCGATGAGCCGCCCCTTCTCCCGCGCCACATCGGCCGGCCCTTCGTAGAACTCGACATGGACCGGAATACTGCCGACCGCCGTGATCACGCTTACGTTCGGCCGGGCGATGCCGAGGAGATATTTAATGTCTCCGGGGCGGTCGGCGCCGTATTCCAAAATGAGGATCTCCGGATATGCATCGGGACGTGCGAACACGATCCGTACAAGCGATGCGGCGATCACCTTCAACCAGAACACGGCTTTCTCGAACTTCCTTTCTCCGGCAGGCGTGGCGCGGCTCACCAGCGCGAGATCGCGCTCCGACCAGTCGCCCAGAATGGCAAGCGGCAGGCCAAGGTCGCTGTTCAGATTGCCGTACGCCGTGCGCACCCGCCGATCGCGCGCAAGCACCGCGGCGATCGCGAGCTTCGTCGACGTCTTTCCGACGCTCCCCGTGATGCCGATGATCCCCGGGCGGTAGCGCCAGATCGTCCATCGCGCAAGGCGCCGCACTATTTTCTTCAACAGGGTTACCGTCATCGTGCGTCAGAATTTTGCATAAAATTGGTTCGATCCCGGACAGACCAGGTTATGGCAATTCGGAATGATGTTGTTCGTTGTCCGGTCCGGGGGGATATTGTAATAGTTGATGAGCCAGCGCGCGAGCTGCGCCCATGCAGGCACCACCGATTCCGCAGCGAGCGAATTCACCGAAACGCCGTTCACGCGGATGAACGCGATGAACTTCGGATCCGCGGTCGGCCCAAAACCGATGTATGAATCGTCGAGTTCGTTCAGGTAGCCGCCGCCCTTCGGATTCGGGATAAATGCGCTTCCCGTCTTTCCTCCCATCGAATAGCCGTTGATGTTCGCCACCTGCGCAAGGTCCACCGCGTCAGTGGCCATCTGCGCCACCTGGGCGGCAGTGGACGAACTGATCGCCCGGCGGATCACCGCGGGCTGCTCGGCCGCGTTGATGTACGGCCGCATGAGAAGCCCGCCGTTCGCGATCGCGGAAATCGCATCCACGAGCTCGATCGGCGTCATCGCGATGCCCTGCCCGAATCCCGCCGTATCCCAATCGACCTGCGGCGCCGTCGGCGTAAGCTGACGAAGATCGCCCGCGATCTCGCCGGGAAGGTCGATGCCCGTTTTCTGACCCAGACCGAACGCTTTCAGATATTTCAAATACGTTTCGTTCCCCGTCTGGTTCTCCGCCCAGATGGCCCCCGAGTTGATCGAGTGCTCGATCACCTGCGTCATCGTCGTGTTCGGTCCGTATGGCCCGTTCGTCAGCAGGTTGTAATTCGTGATATGCGCGCCGTTCACGTTCACGTATCCATGATCCCAGTACGTCGTATCGGGCGTGATCGCCCCGGAATCGATGCCGGCCGCCATGGTCAAAAGCTTTACGATCGATCCCGGCTCGTATACGCCCTGCACGTTCGTGTTCAGGTAATCGGCGACCGGGGATTTCCCGTAGCTGTTGGGGTCGAAGGTGGGATACTGCCCCATGGCAAGGATCTTTCCCGTCATGGGATCCATCACGATCACGTCGCCGCCCGTGCCGTTGTTCGAAGTGACCAGATTGTCGAGCACTTTCTCCGCCTCGATCTGGATATTGGGGTCGATCGTGGTCGTAAGGTCCTGCCCCACCGGACTCCCGCCCGTGGAGCTGCCCTGCAAAAGGCCGTTGTAGTACGCTTCAAGGCCGTACTTTCCGCTCTCGCCCACATTCGTCGCATTCGGCCCGACGAATCCAAGCACCTGGGACGCGATCGGGCCAAGCGGATAATAGCGCTCTGGCTCAAAATCGGTGATCACGCCCGGAATATTCAATGCTTCGACCTTCTGGGCGACAGAAGGATCCGCCTTGTTCGCCAGGAGTTCATACTGGTCTTTCCGGGAGAACGTCGCCGTGAGCTGTGCCACGGGAACGCCGAGAATGGGCGCCACTGCCGCGGCCGCCTGGGCGGGATTTTTGATCACCGCCGGATCGGCATAGATCACCGGGAACTCCTGGTCGATCGCCGCCGGCAGCGTATTTCCGTTGTTATCAGTGAAATAGATCGCGCCCCGGCTGCCGTTGTTGCTTGCCGATGCCGCAAGTTCCGTTTCTGCTTTTGCATAATAATAACCGCCTTTCACGAGCTGCAGTTCATAAAGATGGAATGCCAGAAGCGCATAGGCGCCGACAAGAGGAAGGATTATTACTGTTGAGCGAGAGGCCATTGCTGATCGTTGGGATTCGTGAAGTATTGCGGGCTCGGATCAAAGACAAGGCCGTCCGCCAGAGCGAGCGAAGTAAAATCTGCGCCGCCCAGGGTGGTGAGGATCTGATTGTTCATCGCGGTGTTCGCCGCGCCGATGGAATCGAGCTTTGCTTTGTCCGCTTGGATACTGTGGCTGAGGTCTACCGTCTTATTATAAGCCACGACCAGCAAAAATGTCCCGCCGAGGATCGCGACGACGAGCATCGCGATCGCGACGTTCAGCATATTCGTACGTTTGGTTGGCTGGATGAATGTCATATGATTGAAAATCCGGATATCAAATGCCGAACGAAATGATCTTTACCGCCCGCACTTTTGCCGATCTGCTCCGCGGATTCCCGGTGATCTCTTCCCGCGACGCTTCGACCGGTTTTTTCGTAAGGAGCTCCGCCCGCCCTTCGTTGGCCATCGTCCGGAACGCGCGCTTTACGATCCCGTCCTCGATCGAGTGGAACGTGATGATCGCCGCCCGGCCGCCCGGCTTCACGATCGCGCCGAGGTTTGCAAGCAGCGTCTCGAGGTTCTCGATCTCTCCGTTCGCGTAGATCCGCAGACCCTGGAACGTGCGGGTCGCCGGATCGATCCGGCCGCGCTCGTACCTTCCGGGCAATGCCCCGCGGACCGTGTCCGCCAGATCGCCCGCAGTCATGATCGGCGCCCGTCGCCCCCGATCCTTGATCGCTTTTGCGATCTTCCGGGACATCCGCTCGCCGCCGAATCGAAAGATGATATCCGCCAGCGTTTCCTCCTTCTCCTCGCGGAGGATCCGCCAGACCGGGCGCATGGCATCGTCATAGGTCATGAGCAACGGCTCGCCCCGGGATGCTTCCCCGAAACTGAATCCCCTCCCCGACGCTTCGAGCTGTTCCGAGGAAAATCCAAGATCGACGAGCAATCCGTCGGCCTTTTCCCCGCCGAACTCCGTTTTGAGGATCGCCGGCAGCGCTGCGTAATTTCCATGAGCCAGCGCGACGTTCTTGCGTCCCGCGAACCGTGCGCGGCACCGCGCGAGCAGGCGTTCATCCCAATCGAGCCCGAACAGTCTGCCCGTCGGTCCGACACTGTCGATGATCGCCGCCGCGTGCCCTCCCCCGTCGACCGTGCCGTCCACGATGAAATCCCCCGGGTGCGGATCGAGCAATGTAAGAACCTCGTGTAAAAGAACTGGCGTATGCACCGACCCGACCCCGACCGATCCGCCTCCAATTTCTCCTTCGCCCGCCATCATCGCCGCAGCTAGATTCCCAACTCTCCCAACTGCTCGGCGATCGACTCCGACGAACTCTCGGTCTTCGTCTTGTAGGCGGTCCATGCGGCCTCATCCCAAATTTCGATGCGGTTATAGAGACCCGTGACCACCACCTCTTTTTTGATACCGGCGTATTTGCGGAGATAGTCAGGAATAAGGATGCGGCCCTGGCTGTCGAGTTCCACATTGCTTGCTCCCGCAAGCATAAGCCGGGTGAATGCCCGTGAGTTGGCTTGAGCCATCGGCAAAGCGATAAGCTTCGCCGCCAGCTGTTCCCACTCGGCAGGCGCAAAAACAAACAGGCAGTTATCGATTCCGCGGGTGATAATGGCCCCCGCCGTAAGTTTTTCGCGGAATTTCGCGGGGATCGCCATCCGGCCTTTGGTATCCAAATTGTGGTTAAACTCTCCGAGTAGCATGAAAATAGTAGAATTTACGGGGATTTTTCCTCTTTTTGCCTTTGGGTTATACACAGAAAGCGGTAGTTATCCCCAGATTTCTCCACAACTCACCACTTCTCTACCATTATACCCCACATCCTTATAGAGTCAAAAACCGCGCAATATTTCATGCGCGGTTCAGAAACGTATATTTTTATTGAGTTTTATGATCGTTCGCCGCTCAGAATCGGCAGGATATGCACAGGTGTCGTATTAACGTGCAAACCTTTATTCCCCACCCTTCCCTTCGTATGCTCTTTCGAGCTCCGCGATATTGAATTTCTTCATTTTAAGGAATGCCTTCGTTACGCGAGAAACTTTCTCTTTATCTGGATCGCCCATCATCTTATTCATGGCTGCAGGGACGATCTGCCAAGAAAGACCGTACTTGTCCTTAAGCCATCCGCACTGTTCCGCCTCCGGATGCGCGGAGAGCGCATTCCAGTAGCGGTCGATCTCCTCCTGCGTATCGCACGATACGACGAACGAGATGGATTCGTTGAATTTGAACAGCGGCCCGGCGCTGATCGCCATAAACGGCTGCCCCGCGAGCGTGAACGAAACCGTCCCGGCGTCGCCGGACGGCGTATTGTGTATAGTGGCCGAACTCGTTATCTTCGAGTCCGGAAATATGGATACGTAGAACTCGGCGGCCTCCTTCGCTTCCTTATCGAACCACAAATGCGGCGTGATCTTGTTCATCAGCTCATTATACAAAACTGCCGCGCGATACCCCTTTGATCGCGTCGCTCGTACGCTCCGCTGCGGGGCTGTGGGCGTTGCAGGGATCGGACCTGCGACCTCTCCGATGTGAACGGAACGCTCTACCACTGAGCTAAACGCCCTTGCAGGAAAATGATAATCGAATCCCCCTCTTTTATCAATGGGAGAACAAGAAAAGACCCCTTCTTTTTGGAACGGGCCCCGTGAAGAAACGAGGTTCCCAAAAAGAAGGGGTCTTTTCTTGTTCTCTACTGGATCTCGACGGTTCCGCCCGCCTCTTCGATCTTCTTCTTGATCTCCTCCGCCTCATCTTTCTTCACGCCCTCCTTGATCGGTTTCGGCGCGTTGTCCACGAGATCCTTGGCTTCCTTGAGGCCGAGGGTCGGGTTCACTTCGCGCACGACCTTGATGACGTTGAGCTTGCTCGCTCCGCCGGACTTGAGGACCACGTTGAACGAATCCTTTTCCTCCGCCGCAGCACCCGCTCCCGCACCGCCGCCAACCGCCACCGGGGCAGCCGCCGAGATGCCGAACTTCTCTTCCAGTTTCTTGACGAGCTCCGCGAGCTCAACCACCGTCAGAGATTCGATTTTCGAAATGAGATCGTCGTAATTTGCCATTGTTTTGCTTTTTGTTATTGCGCTTGCGTTAGCTCGACCTTTTCATCGGGATTATCATTATCGGCATCGGATTTTGCGGATGTGGATCGGGGGGCCATCTTTGATTTCTGATCGAGGATGTAGAGGAACGAACGGACCGGGGCCGCCAGCATACCCAGGAACTGGGCGAGCACCACCTCGCGGGGCGGCAGCTTGCCGATGTAGATGATCTGTTCCGCATCGATCAATGCCTTGCCGTTCAGATCGTAGCCGGCAAGCAGTTTTTTGACCCACATGTCCTTTGCCCCGCCCTCCGGGATTTCCATGCCCGAGAAGAATTTGAACGCGGGTCCGGCGATATGTTCCGTGTCCGCCGCGGAGAAGATCGTGCCGACGGAGGTCTTGAACTGCGAAAGGTCCACGTCCACCCCCTTCTCCTTGAGCAGAATGCCGAGGATGCGTTTCTTTATGACGAGCAATTTCGCATCGGCCTTCTTGAGCTCTATGCGAAGCTTACGAAGGTTCTCCGCGCTGATCTTCGTGAAGTCGGCGAAAATGAGCGCCTGGCTCTTTTCAAAAAGGTCGCGCGCCTTCGCCAATTCGGTCTCTTTCTGGGCCCGTGATTTCATTATTTTGAAGCGTGAATGATTTATATTGAACAAAAACGGCCCTTCCATAGGCCTTGAGAAATAAAGGGGGTCGCCCTTTTGCCTCTCACGGGGTTTGGTTTTAAATGCCGTTGCCGGCAAAACCCGTGGTCTTTGGAATGGTTGGAGTATAGCCGAACGCCGAAATTTGTCAAGAATGGTACCGCGGAGTTGTATAATGAACATACACATGAAGAGGGCGGGTACGGTCATTATTCTCATCGTTACGCTCGGCCTTGTCGCGGGCGGCCTTTTCTATTTCTTTAATTCCGGGAATGGCGGGGTGATCGAGCCATCAAGCGCCAGCGCAACCGCACCGGCAGGCGGCGGCGCGCCGACGCTCGTCCTCCCGAGCCCGACCGGCACCCCGACGACCCCGGGGAGCAGCGTCTCGGACGGCACGGTCACTTTTACCATCCCCGCTCAATTCGCCCTTGCTGTATCCGAACAGCAGATCCTCGTCCGATCCTATATCCCCCCGTGCGACCCTGATTTCATCTATTGCCTCTACTACAATGGCACCGCCTATCAGGGGATGAATTTCGACAGTGCCGGCATCCGCATCGAACGCCGCACCGACCTTGCGTCATCGAGCGCCTGCCTGACCGCGCCGCCGACCGGCTATTCCAGCTTCACCCCGACGAGCACCGCCGCCGCCGATTACTCGATCGCCGAATTCACGCCGATCGGCAATGCCGGCGCCGGACATTTCTCCGTCGGCACCCTCTATCGCCTCTGGTATCAGGGTAATGACCGTTGCTACGAGTTCGAGACGCGCATCGGCCAGTCGCAATTCTCCAATTATCCCTCCGGGACCATCCAGCAGTTCACCGCGGCGGATCAATCAGAGCTCCAGTCGCAGATACAGGATTTCCTCGATAGCATCACCCTCCCCGGCGGCGAAGCGATCGCCTTCCCGACGTAGGCCCTTGCTGCGAGGGCTAGAATAAAATGTGCCGCACCTCGAATCGCAGAATCGCAAAAAAATTATTCCTTGAAAGCTTCTCTTACCCGTGCCGTAAGTTCCTCAAACTTTCCCGCTATTTCATCCATCTCCTTGGCGGCTTCTCCCATCTGTCGAGCGACGCCCTGTCGATCAAGGATATTTTGTTTAAGTTTTCCGGCATTACGCTCGGGATCTTTCGCTAATTCCTTTTGTTCTGCTTCCTTTGCATCTTTTTCCGCATTAAGACGCGTCATCTCCAAACTCAGCTCATTCATTTCCGCCATAAGCGCGTTAAATTCGACCTGCATCTCGGCAAGTTCATTCACCTTCTCCGTCAAACGTCTTATTCTCTCCGCAGATTCTGCATAGCCAAGGATTTCCGAACTGCCTCCGACAAGATGCCCCGCAAGGTCCGGATTTTCTTTTATGAATTTTGTCAATCCTTCATTGAAAAGCGCCTCCGCTGCTTCGGTATTTTTTGCCCCTCCTTCCGCCTCTAAGAGTTTAAAGAAAAGTTCCGAGACGGACGAGTATGCGGAGCTCGTCGAGATTCACGCTCGCGGCGGCAAGCAAGGCATATTTCTCCCGCGCGGCGTTCGCGACGATGAACGCGTGGATGAGGTCGATGGTCTTATTCTCAATGCGCTGGCCGAGCACGAACCGCTGGCTCTTGGGGAATTTGTTCACGACGGGATGCAACCACAGCATGAAGTCGTAGGTCTTTTGGTAGATGGCAAGGTCGTCCAGCATGGCGGAAGGAGGCAGAGGCAGAAAGAAAAAATGCGAAGATAGATTGCAGATTTCAGATGGCTACGCGGCGGCTACCGGGCACAGCGGAATCCGAGGAGGGCGTTCGTGTAGCCGGGAGTAGAGTGCAGGTTGAGTGTCTCCACTCCCGCATTCGCGCCATCGCCCCAACTGCCGCCGCGGAGGAAACCATAGACGGTGGTATTGCCCGAGGTGCCGTCGGAATATATTTCGCCGATGCCTTGTGTAGAGCTCCATGCGTTGTTGAGAGGCCCCGCGGTCTGCTGAGTCATCGTGCCCCAGTTCGTGATCGCGGTATATTGGCGCCAGGTGAAGCCCGGGCTGCCGCCATACGGCTCGTTCTGTCCCTGGATCGTGTCGCTCGTCCACTGCCAGAGGTTGCCCGCCATGTCCCAGACGATGCTGCCGTTCGAGAGCGTGAGGGTGCGGATCTGGGAATTCGCCGATCCCGTGCCGCCGCAGGAGGAAGGGCCGTCGGTGCCCACGCAGTTCTGGGAATCGCTTGTGGAAGGGAGGCTTGCGTTTGCGGGAATGTTGTCGTTGTGTCCCGAATACACATAGTTCGTACC
>JAKAGE010000074.1 GCA_021817655.1 bacterium | reverse complement strand
TACAGCAGATGGATGCGGCCGCCCTCCTGAACGGCAGCGGGATTGAAGGTCGCCTTCATCTCCCAGAAATTATCTTCGCGCGGTTCGATGATCGGATTCGATTCGTGTTTGCGGATCGCCGCAAAACGCTCCTTCACCCGTCCGGCGATGCGGGTGCGGGCAACCTTGCGCGGCGCACGCCGCGATGCCGCAACGGTCCTCTTTTTTGCCTTCTTCACCGCCACGACTCTTTTCCGCGCGGGTCGGCTCGCGACAACGCGCTTCCGCGCCCGCTTCGGAGCTGCTTTCCCGCCGGTCTTCTTCGCAACTTTCACACGCGCGCGGGATGCGCGTTTCAGGGGAGCTGCCGTTTTCCGTTTTTTGCGTGGCAACGCCATGGCGATCATTAAAATTTCAAATCTGCCTCAATGAAGAAGTTCTTCATGTTCATTGTACCACTTTTTGAAAAATGCAAGGGGTGGAAAAACGGCCCCCGCCGTGGCGGAGGCCGTTCCAACTTATTGCCCGGTACTGCCCGCAAATCCTCCGTTCGGCTGAACCTGGATGGACTGCGCGGTAAAACTTCCATCCGAATTCGCCGTACCGACGACCGTCACGCGCGTTCCCGCACCGAGACTGCTCGACGGCACCGGCGACGGCTTCATGATCTCGGTGGAGCTGGAATAGAACACAACCTCCGAGTTTCCATTCGCAAGAGAGACCGTGAGATTGTTCGGCGAAACCGCAAGGATCTGCCCCGTCACGAAACCGCCGCTTCCGTTCGAACGGAACACCCGGGATCCGGCCGCGGAGCTGCCGGACGCCGCCTGATTCCCGGAACCGGCCCTGCCCCAAAAGAACCCGCCGGAGAGCGCCAGGATCACGATCACCGCCCATACGATATGTGTCAAATATTTTTTCATAATGCGCATCTGTTCTTTGCTCGACCTTTCCTATTCGTACCGCAACGCCTCGATGGGATTCATCTTCGCCGCGCGGCGGGCCGGATAGTATCCGAACGCGATACCGATAAGAGCCGAAACCCCGAATGCCAGAATGACGGACCCGGGAGAGACCTGGGTTGCCGTAGAGGCAAAATAGGTCATACCGAGCGCGATCCCCCACCCGAGGAGCACGCCAAGAACACCGCCGCTGAAAGTAAGCGCAAGCGACTCGCCGAGAAACTGAAGCGTGATGTCCCGCTCCTTTGCACCGATCGCCTTACGGAGACCGATCTCGCGGGTGCGTTCCGTCACGGTCGTGAGCATCATGTTCATGATGCCGATGCCGCCAACGAGAAGCGAGATCGCTGCGATGGAGGCAAGAAGCGTTGTGAAGGTCCCCGTCGTCGCCGAGACGGCGGAAACGATGTCGGCCTGATTGACGATATTGAAATCGGCCTGCGTCGGATCCGAAATGCCGTGCCGCTCGAGCAGCAGACTGGTCGCTGCCTGCTCCACCGTGGACATGGCCTGCTCTGCCTGCACCTCGATATCGATCTCCGAAACGTAGCCCATGCTGCCCACCAGATAATGCTGGGCGGCCGTGAGCGGAACGTAGATATTGTTATCCTGGCTCGCGAAACCGCTGCCGCCCTTTGCGACCGTGACGCCGATCACCGTGAAAATGTTGCCCTTGATCAGGATGTTCTTGCCGATGGCCATGTCCGGCGTCGGACTGGCGTTCGTCGGCGTAGCGAAAAGTTCGCTCAAGACATTCGGTCCGATCACGGCGACGCGGTTGGAATTCGTGACATCCGTCGCCGTGAAGAACGATCCCTGGTCCACCTGGACATTCCTCACCTGGAGATAAGCGGGCACCGTCCCCATAACGGTCGTGTTCGTATTCCCGCTCCCATAGACCACCTGGTATCGTCCGGATATCTCGGGAGCGACCGCCGCGACATTCGGCAGGGCGGCGAGCGCCGTCGCATCGTCCGGCGTCAGCGTCTCCGCGCTGCCGAACCCGGCGCTCACGGATGTCCCGAACGATCTCGCTGCGCCCGGCATCACCATGAGCAGGTTTGCGCCGAGCGACTGAATGTTCGCCTGCACGGTCGCCTGCGTCCCCTGCCCGATGGCGACCATGGCGATCACCGACGCAATGCCGATCACGATGCCGAGCATCGTGAGACCGGACCGCACCTTGTTGACGGTAATGGCATTGTAGACCTCCTCGATCAGATCGCTGAATTTCATAAAAAGAATAGCTTTATGAGGTGATATTTTTTTCGTTCCGGGCAACAAGCTTGTGCGGATTTTTCTCATCCTTCACGATATTGCCGTCCAGAATATGAATGATCCGGTCCGCATGTTCCGCAACGTACTGTTCGTGCGTGATGAGCACGATGGTCTTTCCATGATCCGCATTGAGCGCCTGAAAGGTGTGCAGCACGACGTCGCCGGTCTTGGAGTCGAGGTTTCCCGTCGGTTCGTCCGCAAGGATCATCGCCGGGTCATTCACCAAAGATCGCGCGATGGCGACGCGCTGCATCATGCCTCCCGAGATCTGGTTCGAATGGTACTGCCATGCGGCCTCGGGAAATGCCGAATCCCGCAGCGCCTTTTCCGCGATCTTCACTCTCTGCTCCTTGGAAATGCCGGCGTAAATGAGCGGCAGCGCAACGTTGCGAAGCACGGTCGTGCGCGGTAAGAGATTGAAGGACTGGAACACAAAACCGATCTTTTCCATGCGGACATCCGCCAGCTCATCCTCCGAGAGTCCCGCCACATT
>JAKAGE010000022.1 GCA_021817655.1 bacterium | reverse complement strand
CCGAGTTTGCGGAATATTCAAAGAGCGTGATCGTGAACGCGCGGGCGCTCGCGCGGGCGCTGCAGGAGAAGGGCTACCGCATCATTTCCGGCGGCACGGACAATCACTTGATGCTCGTCGACGTCGCAGGCAGCAAGAACATCACCGGCAAGGAGGCGGAAAAAGCGCTCGAAAAAGCCGGCATTTCCATCAATAAGAACATGATTCCGTTCGATCCGCGGAAGCCGCTTGATCCGTCGGGCATTCGGCTGGGCACGCCGGCCTTGACCACGCGGGGCTGCGGCGAACGCGACATGGCCGTGGTCGCCGACCTTATCGACGAGGCACTCGCCGCGCGTGAAAGCGAAGCGGCGCTCGCCGCGATCCGCGAAAAGGTGCGCGCATTCGCGCTCAAATTCCCGGTGCCGGGGATCGCATAGGGAGGAATCACAATACGATATTCATCCGAGCCATGATCATCGACGGAAAGGCCATCGAGGCCGATATTATCGAGCGATTAAAAAAGCTGCCGAAGCCGCCGGGATTTTTCGGCGCCGCGCTCGTGGGCGACGATCCCGCATCGCTCAATTTTTTGAAACAGAAGGAGAGGGTCGCGCATGCGCTCGGCATCGAGTTCCGGCTCTATCAGCTGCCGAAGACCATCACGACGGATGCGTTGCGCGCGGAGATCGGGCGGCTCGCCGCGCCAAAACCGTGCGGCGCGTTCATCGTGCAGCTGCCGCTGCCGGAATCGGTCAACCGCTATTATGCGCTGAACGCGATCCCGAAGGAGAAAGATGCCGACTGCCTCTCCGAGCCGGCGCTCGGCGCGTTCTATACCGGCCGCGGGAAGATCGCCCCGCCGTCGGTCGAGACGGTCGCGGAGATCCTGCGGCGCGAGCATGACGATGAGCGTGATTTGCGCGGGATGAAGGCCGTCGTGATCGGCGCGGGATTCCTGATCGGCAAACCGGTCGGATTCTGGCTGCAGAACCGCGTCGGCGAGCTTGTCGTGCTCGATGCGTCGGTGCGCGATGTGCGCGCCAAGCTTGCGGATGCGGATATCGTTGTTTCCGGCGCGGGCAAGGCGGGTCTTTTCGGCGCGGGCGACCTCAAGGAAGGAGCCATCATCATCGATTTCGGTTTCGATCGCGGCGCGGACGGGAAAGTGCGCGGCGATTTCGACCCTGCCGGCGCTGATGCGCGCGGCGTCCGCTATACGTCGACCCCCGGCGGCACGGGGCCGGTCCTCGTCGCGAAGCTTTTCGAAAATTTCTACGCGTTGAACGGGGACAGATAACGGGCGGGGCGCGCGGCCCTCGGACCGTCAATTCTTGTGCGCGCTCGAGGGATCGAACCCCGGACCCACTCCGTGTAAAGGAGTTGCTCTACCACTGAGCTAAGCGCGCTTCCTGCAAATCCTATCGAAAGAATGGGTGTTTTGCAATGCGAATGGATATTATCCACAGAAAACATGAATTTATGCACAGGTTTTCCCGAAAGCGGATTATAATCAGATCAGTGGTAAGGGTGGCAAATCCTTTGCGAGGTAGAAACGATGAGTGCCAGCGCATTGCGCCTTTGGGATCCGTATTGGCCTCCTGACGGATCGAAACCGGTCAACCTGGAAGCGGCAAAGCAGCGTGCGGTCAAAGCTTTCAAAAGAAAGAAGATGCCGCAGCGAGTTCGTCCTGGGAGGCGATGCCCTCAGGGCATGCTCCGCCGGGCTCTTGGCGCGAAGCCGAAAAAAGAACAATAAATGTTCCGCTTGCTCATCGAAAGCCCCGATCGCGACCGGGGCTTTCTGTTGCTGTCGGGCCGCCGGGAATCGAACCCGGTCGACGTGCTCCCAAAGCACGCATACTACCGGTATATGACGGCCCGCATTGTCGCACGCGTCCCTTTAAAGTATCTTACTTTTGGATTAGAATCAATCCGACGAATGCGCCCGTGCATCCATGATGCATCGACGGCGCGATTCGCCCCCGTAGCTTAATGGATAAAGCAGGACTCTTCTAAGGTCTTGATGGGGGTTCGATTCCCTCCGGGGGTACGGCAAGATCCGACGGGCAGATGCGCCGCTACGCGGCCATATATTTGCGGTGGAGGTAAACGTACAGATAGCCGACCGCGATGAGCATGAGGCCGGCGAGCACGAGCGCGAACGGCCAGCCGAGCCCGCTCGTGAAGTATTCCTGCGTGATCTTGAGGATATAGAGCATAAGGAAGAGCGCGCCGAAGGTCAGGAATGACGTGCGCTTGATGGAGATGCTTGCGAAGAGCGTGGCGAGTGCAAGCCCCGGGAAGATGAGTTCCCAGAACGGGTTCGCCGACGGCGCCCATCCGCCGAGTCCGAGCGCCGCCCCGAGGAATCCGAGAATGCCGAACGCGTACAGGAATCCTGCGAGCGATGCGTATCGGCCGCGCTCGAGGCCGTATCCGATGAGCATATAGCTCAGTCCGGCGAAAAGCGCGCGGTATTCGAAGAACGTCCAGCCGAAGAGCGGGTTACTGCCGGCGAGGAAGGTAGTGAAGATGAAATAGAACCACGTGCCGAAGAGGATGCCGAAGAGCGCGAGCGTGCTTTTTCGGAAGACGAAGAACGATGAGAGGAAGAATGCGAACGAGAGTCCCGCGATCAGGCTTTGCGTGCCGGCGCTTCCGGTATCGATCCCCGCGTTCGCAAGAACGACGCCGATGCCGACGGGAAGGGTGAGCGCGGAGATGAGATAGAATGCCGACCCTATCTCTCCGAAACGCTCTTCGCGCGCGAGGATCACGGCGATGGCGTACGCGCCGAGGGATGCGCCGAGCGTCGCGGCAAGCCGGCCGGGGAAGGTGAGCGCGGTCCAGTTCTCCGCCACGAGGATCGCGATGCCGATCGCGACGATCCCGCCGCCGATATAATAGAGCACCTCGGCGATGCCGAGTTTCTTTTTGCCGTGCCGCACCGATCCCGGGATCGGTGCGGGCGCTGTTCCCGCGGCGGCAGCGCCTTCGTCGTACGCCGCGATCACCTCCTCCCGCGCAACGGCTCCCCGGGCCGCAAAATCCTTTATCGCCCGAACGAGATCTTCTTTATCCATGTTATTTGGTGATCCAGCCGATGAACATGAAGCTGTAAGGATAGGGATAGTTGCCGTTCACTACGGAAAGGTTCAGTTTCCGGCTCACGTTATGCCCTTCAAGGTAGCGTGCGCCGTAATCGCCGCCGCCCGAAAAGAACGGGAAGAACCCGCCGCCGGAGCTTCCCTCGACGACAGTGAAACCGTCCGGCGACCGTTCGTTCGTGTCGAGGGAGAGTTGCGCGGCGTCGGCGGGAGCGATCTCGCGGCTCTGGTTCGCCGCGACGTCATACACGAAGAACGTCGTCTCTTCCGCCGGCGGATAGCCGGGCATCGGTACGGCAATGGTGCTCGTTGCAGCGGCAGCGGTGCCGGTGGCCACGGTCAGATGCCCGTCGACCACCCGATACGGCCGCCCGTAAAATCCCCCGGTCGCATAAAGAAAGTCATAGCGGGGCTGGATAAAAATGCCCGGAATGTAGATGCTTCCGGCGATGAAGAGGATGAGCGCGGCCGGGATCGCGATCCCCGCAATGAGCGGAAGGTTTTTCTTCATATCACTCAGTATAGCATCCGGCGCCGACGTGCCGCCGTATGCCGTTTTGTGCCGCGAGGTAGAATCGAACTGCCGTACTCCGCTCTTCAGGCGGATGCTCTACCATTGAGCTATCGCGGCAACGGTGGTTCAGGAACAGGATAAGGATAGCGGATTTTCCGATCGAAGTAAAACTACTTCGCGAGCTTCAGGGTGATGCGCTTCTCCTCCTGCTTCACCTGGTCGATCATGAACGGATAGTGTTCGCCGACGGCGAGCGCTTTCTTCATTTCGTCCTGGCCGCCGAACTCGGAAATGTGCACCATGCCCTGGAGGTCGTGGTCGAGCGCGATCACCGCGCCGAACGGATTGAACTTGTAGACCCGGCCCTGGACCGTGTCGCCCGCTTTGTAGAAATCGGCCACCTTCGCCCACGGATCGTCCTTGAGGGCTTTGAGCGAGAGGAATACGCGGCCCTCCTTGATGTCGATGATCTTCGCTTTGAGCGGATCGTTGATCTTGACGAGCTCCTTCGGATTGTCGATGAGTTTGTAGTCGAGCTCGGAGATGTGGATCATGCCTTCGATCTGCGGGTTGTCCGCGAAGCGGACGAACACGCCGAAGTCTGCGACGCCGGAAACGATGCAGTCCACCACCTGCCCGACGGCGTAGGCGGCGAGCAGCTCCTTCACGTTCGCCGAGAGCGTTTCGCGCTCGGAGACGATCACCTTGTTGGTGCGGGGGTTCGCGTCGATGATCTTGACGTTCAGTTCGGTCCCGATGAACTTCTTGAGCTCCTCGGCGATCTTCGTGCGGTCGCCGTCCGGCACCTTGGGGTAATGCTCGAGCGAAAGCTGGGAGACGGGAAGGAAGGCCTTCAGATCGTCCGCGACCACCGTCATGAGCCCGCCGGCATTCGCGCCGACCACTTTTGCCTTGATCACTTCGCCGGATTCGGTGAGCTCTTTCGCAAGCGCCCAGAGCTTCTGCTTACCGGCCTCGGAAAGCGAGAGCTCGACGAGCCCCTCTTCGCCGTCCAGCGCGACGATCTTCGCCTGCATGACGTCGCCGGGCTTCACCGTGCGGAGCGCCTCGCGCGCGTTCGAGACCTCAGCGCCGAAGACGATGCCCGTGCCGAAGCGGCCCATGTCGAAATAGGCCTTGCGGGGAAGCTTCTTCATAAGCGTGACCTCGACGACGGTTCCTTCCTTCGGCCAGTCCGCCGTGGAGAGTTCGGTCTTGATCGTCTGCGTGGCAGTGGAGGCCTTGGAGTCTTCGTTCTGTGGCATGTGCACTATTATAGGGAAGATTCCTGCTTTTGCAAGGGAGGGCGCTTCCCGGGGCCGTAGCGCGGCGCTTGTGCCGTCAGATCAGGCTGTCGAGCAGGCTGCCGCCGGACATATCCGGGGGCTTCGGGATGCCCATGAGCTCGAGGATGGTCGGGGCGACGTCGGCGAGGGAGCCGAGCGTTTCGTTGAGCAGATTGTCGGCGTTCACGAACCGGCGTCCGGCGAACTGCCGCGCAACGAGGTAGAGCGGCACCGGACTCGGATCGTGCGAACTCTCCGGCTCGCCGGTCCGTTCGTCGATCATCTTTTCGATGTTGCCGTGGTCGCTCGTGATGACGAGGATGGTGTCGTCATCCGCCGCTTTTACGATGCGGGCGATCTCGCCGTCGATGACTTTGATCGCTTCGAGCGCGGCGTCGAAGTTCGCGGTGTGTGCGATCGTGTCGGGGTTCGCGTAGTTCACGAGGACAAAATCGAATCCGTGGCTCGTGATCGCTTCGATGAGCCGGTCGGTGATCGCCTTCGCCATCATCTCCGGGTGCGTTTCGGGGTGCGGGTTGGTGTTCGACGGAACGAGCGTGCGATACTCGCCGGGAAACGGCGGCTCGTAGAGGCCGTTGAAGAAATAGGTGACGTGCGCGTAGCGGTACGTCTCTGCAAGGCGCAGCTGGGTGAGTCCGCCGTCGCTGAACACTTTGCCGAGCGGTTCGGTCACGCTGTCCGCCGGAAAAGCGGCGGGCACGTCGAACGCATCGTCGTAGTGCGTCATCGTCACGATATGGAGGTCGTTGAAGTGCGTGACGGGAAATTCATGGAAATCTTTTTTGATGAACGCCGCCGCGAGCTGGCGGATGCTGTCCTCGCGGTAATTGAAGAAGATGAGCGAATCGCCGTCCTGGACCTTCTTTTCGTCCGCGAAACGGAGCGCGGGAAGATATTCCTCGGTGCCGTTCTGTCGGTATGTGGCGGCGATGACGGCCGAAGGATCGGCGACGAGCATCCCGCTTGCGCCGATCATCGCCTGGTATGCCGCCTCGGTAAGCCGCCAGTTGCCGTTGCGGTCCATTGCATAGTAGCGGCCGGTGAGGCTCGCCAGGTATTCCTTGGGGATCAGGGCGAGAAATTCCTCGAGCGAGCGCGGCGGGCTGTCCTCGCCGTCCGCAAAGAGGTGGAGGTTGATCTTCTGGACGCCCTCATCCTTCGCCATTTTGATGAGCGCGGCGAGGTGGTCGATCGAGGCGTGGATGTTCGCCTTCGTGAGCAGGCCGGCAAGATTGACGGCGGCGCTGTTCTTTTTCGCGTGGGCCATCGCGTCTTTCAGGGCGCCGTTCTCAAAGAACGTTCCGTCGTTGATCGCCATGGTGATCTTCGGAAAATATTGATAGAGCACCTTGCCCGCGCCGAGCGTGAGGTGGCCGACCTCGCTGTTGCCGATCTCGCCCCACGGGAGGCCGACCGCGATGCCGGACGCCTGCAGGCTCGTTACTGGATATTGCGCCGCAAGCGCGGCGAACGTCGGCGGCTTCGCCACGAAAAGAGGATTGCTTTGGTCGTCCTTGCCGATGCCCCATCCGTCGAGGATGATGAGCACCACGGTCTTTTTTGCCATTGCTTCATTCTAGTACGAAATCTCCCGCTCAGCATAGCAACGGTGGTTTTTCTTGACCAAACCGCACTTTCGCGGTACGATTCATCTATTAAAAGTCATTTAAAATCGATGAAATTCGGGCTAATAATCACAAACCAACATGGAATTCATCTACGTTGCGATCACCGCCGTAGTGTTTGCGGCGGTCGGAGGAGCGGCCGGGTATTGGGCGCGCAAAGCCGCGGAAGCGAATAAACTCGGGGAGGCGGAAACAAAAGCAAAGGAGATCATAGCCGAGGCGAAGGAAAAGGCCGCGGCGGTTTTGCTTGAGCAGAAAAACGACGAGAAGGAGCGCAGGAAGGAGATCGACGCGCTGGAGCAGCGAATCCTGCATCGCGAGGAGGTGCTCGACAAGAAACTGACGGATCTTTCCGCGGAAGAGACAAAAGTGCGCGCGCGGGAGGATACGGCCAAAGCGAAAGAAGAGGCCGCAACCAGGAAAGAGGCCGAGATCGACGGGAAGCTCGAGAAGATCGGCGGGTTGACGCTTGCGCAGGCGCGGGAAGAGATCGTGCGCCGCGCCAAGGAGGACCGTTCGCAGGACCTTGCCCAGGCGATCCAGAAGATCGACCGCGAGAACCGCGAGGAGGTGGAAAAACGGGCTGCGGACATCATCACGGTCGCGCTCCAGCGGTACGCGCGCGGGCACGTCGCCGAGATGACGACCACGATGTTCCCGCTGAAGGATGAGGACCTCAAGGGTAAGATCATCGGCCGCGAAGGCCGCAATATCCGCGCATTGGAGCGCGCGACCGGCGTGGAGTTCATCATCGACGAGGCGCCGGATGCGATCATCATTTCGTCATTCGACCCGTTTCGCCGCGAGGTGGCGCGGCTCGCGCTTGATAAACTCGTAAAGGACGGCCGCATCCAGCCGGCGAAGATCGAGGAATTCGTGGAGCAGGCGAAGGCGGAGCTTGCGAAGCGCACGCAGGAGATCGGCGAGGCGGCCGCGCAGGACCTCGGCATCTTCGACCTGCCGAAGGAGCTCGTCCAGCTTGTCGGCCGCCTGCACTTCCGCACGAGCTTCGGGCAGAACGTGCTCGTCCATTCGACCGAGATGGCGTACATCGCGGAAATGATGGCGCGGGAGCTCGGCCTCAACGCCGAAGTGGCCAAGAAGGGCGCGCTCCTCCACGACATCGGCAAGGCCATCGACCACGAGGTCGAGGGCACGCACGTGGAACTCGGCATCAAGCTGCTCAAGAAATACAACATCGCGGAGCCGGTGATCGAGGCGATGCAGTCTCATCACGACGACTATCCGTACGCGCGCCCCGAGGCGTACGTCGTGACGGCGGCGGACGTGCTCTCCGCCGCGCGCCCCGGCGCCCGGCGCGGCACGCTCGAGAATTACGTAAAGCGCCTCGCGGACCTCGAGAAGATCGCGGGCGAGTTCGCCGGCGTGAAGAGCGCCTACGCGATCGCCGCCGGCCGCGAGCTGCGCGTGTTCGTCATCCCCGAAAAAGTCGATGATTTCCGGGCGCTCGAGCTTGCGCGGGAGATCGCGAACAAGATCCAGACGGACCTCAAGTATCCGGGCGAGATCAAGGTGAACGTCATCCGGGAGATGCGGGCGGTGGAGTACGCGCGGTAAAAAAAGGGGGAGGGGCGTCAAGCGATTGGACAAGCCGGCGGCGCCGGCAGTATGCTATAATCAATCAACATGATCACCGATACCATCTTCAACCATCCCGTCGCCGCAGCGGTCATTGCGGGCCTCCTGCTCGTCGGCATTATCGGCAAACTGATGAAGTTCCCGTTCGAGCGGATCGCAAGATGGTATCTCTATATCTCGGCGTTCGCCGTCCTTGTCGTCATGGATTCCATCTTCTTCCCGTTCATCGGGGGGAAGGACTGGTTCTTCCGCTTCACAACGGAGCTCGCGCTCGCGTGCATGGTGCTTTGGTGGGCGTTCGAGGCAAAGAAGGGCCAGCTGAAGGAGCGGGTCGCCGCGCTCTTCAGGGATCCGCTCGTCCGCGCCGTCTCCGCCTTTGCGGTTGCATTCGAGCTTGCGACGATCTTCGCCAATGACGCCTATGCGGCGTTCTGGTCGAACTTCGAGCGCGGCGAGGGCGGATTCCAGATGCTCCACTACTACCTCTTCTTCCTGCTCCTTGTCCTCCTCTTCAAGACCGAAAAGGAGTGGAAGAACCTCTTCCGCCTCTGGCTCGTGGCGAGCGCGGGCGTGATCGTCTACGGACTGTTCGGGAACTACTCCGTTGCGGGGTTCATCGGTCCGTATGCCGGCGGCGGAGCGCCCACCGGCTGGCTCAATCAGCTGATCGACGGCCGCTTCGAGGGATCGCTCGGCAATCCGGCATACCTCGATCCGTACCTTCTTTTCTCCATGTTCTTTGCGGCGTATCTCTGGGTTTCGAGCAAGCTCGAGGGAACGCTCACGGCGCTCAAGTCATGGGGCTGGGGCATCCTCATGGCGATATTCTTCTTCTTCTTCGCGCTCGGCCAGACGCGCGGCGCGTTCCTCGGCCTTGATGCGGGCATTTTCATCTTCCTCGGCTATCTCGTGCTCCGCGAGAGCAAGAAGATCCGCACCTGGACGGTGGGGATCGTGCTCGGGGCATCGGCCATTTTCCTCATTGCGGACAAGCTGGTGCTTCACCACAGCGTTTTGGGCACCATCCTTTACACCGGCCTTTTCGGCGCGAACTTCGGCGCGCTCGCGTTCCTCGGCGCCCTTGCATTCTCGAAGAGCAAAACGACGCGTATGGCGGCGAAGATCGCGCTTGCCGTCATCGCGGTCGTGCTCGCCGTCGGCGTCCCGCTTGGCATGCAGCATATCGCCGCGGTGAACAATGTTCCGGAATCGCGCGTGCTCCAGATCACCACGTCGGATACGACGGCGCAGACGCGCTTCTGGGTGTGGAGCGAGGCGTGGAAGGGCTTCCTCGAGCGCCCCGTCTTCGGCTGGGGTCCCGAAAACTTCACGGCGGTCTTCGACAAGTTCTTCAATCCTAACTTCTACGTGCCCGGAACGAGCAGCGAGACGTGGTTCGACCGCGCCCACAGCGTCTACTTCGATTACCTGACGGAGACCGGCATCGTGGGGCTCATCGCCTATCTCGGCATGTTCGCCGTCTTCTTCTGGGACTTCGTCAAGAACGCCCACAAGAACGGGAAGTCCGACCTTCAGAAGGCGCTCATCGCCGCGATCCCGGTGGCATACCTTGTGCAGGGCATCGCGATCTTCGACGTGTTCCCGATGTACATCAGTTTGTTCGCCTTCCTTGCGTTCGGCGCGTATTATTTCTCGGTCCATCGGAAAGCCCCTAACGAAGCATAACCATCACCCACCATGGAAGACCGGACATATCACAAGGTAGCGGCAGTCATCATCGTGGCGGCGATCCTCGGCATCGCCTACTACGGCTCGTATTTGCCGATGCGGAAGGCGCAGAAGTACATCGCGACGCTCCAGGCATTGCAGACGCCCGCCGGCGCGGCGACGTCGCTCCCGGATCTCGAGAGCAAGCTCGCGGTTCCGCTCGACGCCCCGTCCCCGATCGGCCAGGAAGAGCTCGTGCGCAACATGGCGAACAGCGTGCTCGGGTTCATCCAGCAGGGCGGCAACGCATCGACCACCGCGAGTTTGATCGGCTTCCTGAACAGCTATTACGATCCGATCCTCCAGAACGGCAAGGGCATGAGCTTCGGGCAGGATCTGTATCTTGAGGGCGCCATCAACGAGATCGCATTCGCCACAACGGGCGACCCGTCGTATCTCACCGCCGCAGAGAAGTGGTACCAGGAAGGGGTCCAGCTCGGTCCGAACCGCCCGCAGTCGCTCTATGGCCTCTTCGATGTCTACCGCGCGGCGAACAATGCGAGCGGGACGATCGCGGTCGGCACCACGATCCTCCATAACTGGCCGAACGATACGCGCATCGCGGCGGCGATGCAGCAGTTCCTTGGCGCGGCTTCCGGCACGACCTCGACCGTACCGAGCGGAACGAAAAAATAAGCGACAACAATAGAACGATGGCGCAACGAACTGCCCTTGTCTGCGGCGCGGGAGGGTTCATCGGATCCCATATGGTGAAGCGGCTCAAGGACGAAGGCTATTGGGTGCGGGGCGCCGATTGGAAGGAGTTTGAATTCGGGACACTCCCCGCGGACGAATTTTTGGTCGGCGACCTTTCGGACCAGGGGTTCGTCAAGAAAGTATTCGACCGCCCGTTCGACGAAGTATATCAATTCGCCGCCGACATGGGGGGTGCGGGATTCGTTTTCACCGGCGATCATGACGCGGAGATCCTTCTTACTTCTGGCGCGATCAATGTGAACATCCTGAAGATCGGCCTTGCGACGGGCAATCTGAAGAAGATCTTTTACTCGTCCTCGGCTTGCATGTATCCCGCCTATAACCAGGAAGACCCGGACAATCCGAAGTGTTCCGAAGATTCCGCGTATCCCGCCGCGCCGGACAGCGAATACGGATGGGAAAAGCTTTTTAGTGAACACCTCTATCTGGCGGCGCAAAGGAACAACGGCATCCAGGTGCGGATCGCGCGGTTCCATAACATTTTCGGTCCCGAAGGGACGTGGACCGGCGGACGCGAAAAGGCCCCGGCGGCGATGTGCCGAAAGGTGATCGAAACGCCGGACGGCGGCACGATCGACATGTGGGGCGACGGCAAGCAGACGCGGTCGTTCCTCTATATCGACGAATGCATTGAGGGCGTGCGGCGGCTGATGGAGTCGGATTTCACCGGACCGGTGAACATCGGCTCGGAAGAGATGATCACGATCAACGGACTTGTTGAAATGGCAATG
>JAKAGE010000073.1 GCA_021817655.1 bacterium | reverse complement strand
CGCATGGACGGCGCGCTGTACGACACCGCTGGCCGGCACCCCCCTTGGTGCCTGCCCCCGATCAGGCCGACGACGGCTCCGATGGCGTAAATCAACTTGGTGCCGGGGTCGAAGTAGGAAGTGACCATGTTGGTGGCTTCCGTAATGCCGCCGATCTCATACGCAAGCTGGAGCCGCTTTGCCCGGGGCTCGGAAACGCCTTCGCCGCCGTGCTGCCCCACAAGAGCGACCACCGACGCAGCGTCGCCCTCGCTCTTTAAGAGCAGCGCAAGTTCATATTCCTTTTTATCCTTGTCTTCGTTGGTCATTGTTGCGTATTGTATCTGAATTGTCCGTAAAAGTCCAGCGGGACAGGAAGAGCCGCATCAACCGCCATTGTTCCTCAACGCCGGCGAACGATATGGCCCTCCCTCCCTGCGCTATTCCGCCATTGCAGCCGCTTCCTCCTCCTCGGGCACGTCCGACTCATGCAGCATCTCGTCCGGAGGAAGTTCGCGCTTACCGGCCGGGATCAGACGCCCGACGATGACGTTTTCCTTGAGGCCGCGAAGCTTGTCGATCTTCCCCTCGATCGCCGCTTTGACGAGCACGCGCGAGGTGTCCTGGAACGACGCCGCAGAAAGGAACGATTCCGCCGAAAGCGCGATGCGGGTGATGCCGAGAAGCACTTCTTCCGCCTTCGCCGGCTTTCCTCCCGCTTTTTTGATCTCGCGGTTCACCTCGAGGAACTTCGATTTCTCGACGATCTCGCCCATGACGAAGTCCTGCGCATCGCCGCCATCCGTGATCTTCACGCGCGAGAACATCTGCTTCACGATCATCTCGACATGCTTGTTGTTCGGCGCCACGCCTTCCGAAAGGTAAATGCGCTGCACTTCGTTCACGATGTACCGTGCGGCCTCGGCCATGCCCTTATGCTCGAAGAGCTCATGGATATCGAGATTTCCCTCGGAAAGCTGGTCGCCCTTGGTCACTTTGTCCCCCGCTTTGACGAAGAGGACGGTGCCGCGCGGGACGCTCATTTCCTGCGCTTTCGCCTTCTTGTTGTCCGCAATGAAGCGGATTGCCTTCAGCGTACCCCGTTCCTCGATCTTATCCACGGTGCCGTCGAACGGCGCGAGGATCGCGCGGCCCTTCGGCGCGCGGGTCTCGAAGATCTCTTCCACGCGCGGGAGGCCGTGCGTGATGTCGGCGCCCGCAACGCCGCCCGAATGGAACGTGCGCATCGTGAGCTGCGTGCCCGGCTCGCCGATGGACTGCGCCGCAATGACGCCGACCGCAGTGCCGATCTTGACGGGCTCATTGTTGCTGAGGTCGTAGCCGTAGCACTTCGCGCAGATGCCGTAGAGCGTCTTGCAGGAGATCGGCGAGCGGACCGCGACCGATTCGATCTTTGACGCATCGATCTCTTCGGCGGCCTCGCGGTCGATCACCTCGCCGGCGCGGACGATGATCTTATTGCCGATCTTCACGTCGGCGAGCGCGGTGCGCGAGAAAAGCTTGGAGCCGAAGCTCTGATTGAATTCCTTGCCGTCCGCGCGGCGGATCTCAAGGCCTTCCTTCGTTCTGCAATCCTCCTCGCGGATGGTCAGGTCCTGAGAAACGTCCACGAGGCGGCGGGTGAGATACCCTGCCTGGGCGGTCTTGAGCGCCGTATCGGTCGTTCCTTTGCGTGCGCCGTGCGTCGCGATGAAGTATTCGAGCACGGACATGCCTTCCTTGAGCGACGACTTGATCGGCAGTTCGATCGTCTCGCCCTGCGGGTTCTGCACGAGACCCTTCATGCCCATCATCATGATCGGCTGGGACCACGAGCCGCGGGACCCCGAATCGACGATCTGGTAAATGGGATTCTCCTTCGGGAGAAGGCCGGTGACGATCTTTGCAAGATCGTTCTTCGCCGTTTCCCAGATGGTGATGATGCGGCTGCGCCGCTCGGTCGGGGTGAGCAATCCTTCCGCGAACTGCTCGTCGATGCGCGCCACTTCGGCATTCGCCGCATTGATGATGTCCTCCTTTTCACGCGGGAGGATGAGATCCGCCATCGCCCACGTGATGCCCGAAATGGTCGCCATGCTGTAGCCGAGGACCTTGATGCGGTCGATCACGTCGCGCGTGGCTTCCATGCCCCGCTTCTCAAAGATCCGGCCAAGGAGATTGTTGAGCTTCTTCTTGGTGATCGTGTCGTTGATATACTCCCATGTGCCGCCCAGCGCTTCGTTAAAGATGAGGCGCCCGAGCGTCGTTTCCATGCCGTTCGCGATGATCGGCGTATGGAGCTTGATGTGGCCGAAGTGATACGCGAGAACCGCCTCGTCATGGCTCGCAAATCGGCGCGGCTCGCCTTCCGCATCATCCTTGCGCGTCAGGTAGTAGCTGCCGAGGACGACGTCGTTCCACGGACCGATGATGAGATCGCCGGTGGCGGGCTTCAGCAGGTTGCGGCCCGCGGACATGATGTCGCGCGCTTCCGCCTGTGCCGCCTCCGAAAGCGGAAGATGCACAGCCATCTGGTCGCCGTCGAAGTCCGCGTTGAACGCGGCGCAGACGAGCGGCGGGAGCTTGATCGCAAGGCCTTCCACGAGCTGCGGCCGGAACGCCTGCACCGAAAGGCGGTGCAGCGTCGGCGCGCGGTTCAGAAGCACGTGCTTGTCCTTGATGATCTCCTCAAGAATGGCGAGCACTTCCGGCGTATGCTCTTCGATAAAGCGGCTGGCGCTCCTAATATTGTGT
>JAKAGE010000072.1 GCA_021817655.1 bacterium | reverse complement strand
GAAGATGTTCCCGAGCGTCTCTTCGCCGACCGGAACTTCCACCATATGACCCGTGTCCGTCACCTCTGCGCCGCGGGCGAGACCGTCGGTCGGAGCGAGCGAAATGGCCCGCACCTTGCCGGGCTCCAAATGGCGCATCACCTCCGCCGTGATCTCGTGATCGCCGAGCTTTACGGTAATGGCATTGTAAATAGCAGGGAGAACGGCGGCTTCCCCGAACTCCACATCAATGACGGGGCCGATGACCTGCACTACTTTTCCCTTTTTCTGTTCCATGTTGTTCGTTAAACGTTTGCCGATCATTCCGCCGCGGATCCTGACGTGACCTCGATGATCTCGTTCGTCACCGCTGCTTGACGCGACTTATTATACTCAAGATTCAGGTTTTTTGAAAGCTCGCTTGCATTGTCGGAGGCGTTCTTCATCGCCATGCGCCGGGCGGAATATTCCGAAGCGTTCGATTCCAGGATGGCGTGGTAGACCCTCGTTTTCAGGAGCTTCGGCGCAAGTTCGGCGAGGACGTCGCGGGGCGACGGTTCGATCAGATACTCGCCCACCTTTCCCTCGAAGAATGACGGCGATTCCGCATAGTCAGAATATCTTCCCGCGCGCGGGATCGTATCCTCAATGGAGGCCTTCACGGCGTCGTAGGTGACGGGAAGAAATTCCCGCGTGACGGCATCCTGCCGCAGGGCCGTGACGAACATGCTGAAGAACATGATGGCCGCGTCAAAGTCGCGGTTCTCATATCCCGAGATCAGGAACTCGGCGATGGGATCGGTCTCCTCAAGCTTGGTGAAATCGCTGACGTGGGTGAAGAACGCGGTGACCGGCAGCTTCCGGCGCTCAAGATAGGATTTCGCCTTTTGTCCGACCGCAACGAAGACGAATTCGGGAGCCGTGATGTCGATCCCCTGTTCCTTCACATAATTTTCGAATTTTTTAATGACCGAACTGTTGAACGAGCCGGCCAGTCCGCGATCGGATGTCACGATGATGAATGCCGTCCTTTTGATCTCGCGGGCGATCAGAAGATCGGGCAGCGGGACGTCCTTGAGATCGGAGAGGGTCCCGAGAAGCTCAAGGGCCGTGTAGGCATAGGGACGCGACGAGAGCGCGAGTTCCTGGCTGCGCCGCATCTTCGTCGCCGCCACCAGCTCCATGGCCTTCGTGATGGTTCCGATATTCTGGACGCTCTTGATGCGCCGCTTGAGATTTTGGATGGATGCCATGGGAGTGAGCGATTAGAAGATAGCGATTAGCGATCAGTTTCTAGTAATTGGTGATTGATGGAGTTGCGGTTCAGGAAGATAGTACATGTTACGCATCACCGCTCAAGGAACCTGCTCAGGGACTCTTTCAGTTTGCCCTCGACCGCCTCATCAAACTGGCCGCTCTCGCGGATCGGTTTCAGGATGTCCTCTTCATGGAACTTTTCGAGGTATTCCACGAGCGCCGCCTCCGTCTTCTTGATATCTGCAACCTCCGTTTTTTCGAAGTAATTATTGAGGGCCGCATAGAAAACGCAGACCTGTGTCTCGAACGGCATCGGCGAAAGGTCGTCCTGTTTCAGAATCTCGCTGATCTTCTGGCCCTGAAGGATCTTCTTTTTCGTTCCCTCGTCGACATCCGTCGCGAACTGGACGAACGCCTGCAGCTCGCGGAACTGCGCAAGGGAAAGGCGGAGCTTGCCGGCGACCTTCTTCATGGCCTTCGTCTGGGCCGCGGAACCGACGCGGGAAACGGAGATGCCGATATTGAGCGCGGGCCGCTGGCCCTGATTGAAGAGGTCCGATTCCAGGAAGATCTGCCCGTCCGTGATGGAGATGATGTTCGTCGGGATGTATGCCGTCACGTCACCGAGCTGCGTCTCCACGATCGGCAGCGCCGTGAGCGATCCGCCGCCCTTCTCCTTGGAAAGTTTTGCGGCGCGCTCCAGGAGCCGGGAATGGAGATAGAAGATATCTCCCGGATATGCTTCGCGTCCCGGCGGGCGGCGCAGGAGGAGCGAGATCTGGCGATAGGCCCACGCATGCTTCGAAAGGTCGTCGTAGACAATGAGCGCGTCCTCGCCTTTGTCGCGGAAATATTCCCCGATCGCGCAGCCGACGTAAGGAGCGAGGTACCACATGGCCGCCGGCGATGATGCCGACGCCGAAACGATGATGCTGTACTGCAGTGCGTCGTACTGCTTGAGAGTTTCTGCGATCTTCACGATCTTGGATTCCTTCTGGCCGATGGCGACATAGATGCAGACCGGCCGGCGGCGGCCCTTGTCGTTCAGCTGGTTCAGGATGGCGTCGAGGGCGATGGCGGTCTTTCCGGTCTGGCGGTCGCCAATGATGAGCTCGCGCTGGCCGCGGCCGATCGGAATAATCGCATCGATCGCCTTGATGCCGGTATGGAGCGGCGTATTCACGGATTCGCGCTCGAGGACCGAGGGCGCCGGGGCCTCAAGCGGATTGCGCTGCGGCGTTTTGCCCTTCGGGAAAATGTCCCCCAGTCCGTCCTGCGGCACGCCAAGCGGATCGATGACCCGTCCGATAAGCTCTTCGCCGACCGGGACCGAAAGCACGTTGCCGGTCCGCTTGACGGTATCGCCGACCTCGATCGGAAGAAAATCGTCGATGACAAGCGCGCCGATGGATCCTTCCTCAAGGCTCAACGCAAGCGCCGTGCGTTCCCCTTTCTTCGTTACGACCGTAAGGATCTCCTGGCTCACCGCATTGCGAAGCCCGACGACCTTGATGATGCCGTCGCCGACCTCAATGACC
>JAKAGE010000021.1 GCA_021817655.1 bacterium | reverse complement strand
TCCGATCTAGCCTTCAGGTGAAGCCGGGCATGAGCGTAACGGCGAATATCGTGACGGACGTCGCGCAAAACGTCGTTGTCGTGCCGAATGCGGCCATTACGACGACGAACGGAACAAGCTACGTCGTTGAGCCGGCATCGCCGCTCTCGGCAAGCGACCGTGCGGCGAGCCAGAATGGCGGCATTGTCCTTTCGGGGGTCAGAATGGTGCCGGTCACGACCGGCGCGGCGAACAGTACGGTGACGGCGATCGTGGCCGGCGTGAATCCCGGCGATGAGATCGTAACGCAGACCGTGAAGTCGTCTTCGGCCGGCGCTTCGACGAACAGCGCTTCGGCTGGCGGCGGCGCATTCCGTCTTCTTGGCGGCGGGGGCGGCGCATTCCGCGGGGGAGGAGGATGAGCGATTCAGGACATTATCACTTCATGAAGGAAATCATCGAATGTAACGGCATCACAAAGACCTATGGGGCAGGCGACACCGCGGTCACTGTCCTCAAGGAAGTAACGTTTTCCGTGAAGGAAGGAGAATTCGTCGCCATCATGGGTCCGTCGGGTTCGGGAAAATCGACGCTCATGCACATCCTTGGCGCGCTCGATACGCCGACGTCAGGCGAATATCTTCTGGATGGCAGCGACGTCTCCCGGCTTTCGGATGATGAGCTTGCGGAGATCCGCCGCGACAAGGTGGGATTCGTATTCCAGGCGTTCAATCTTCTTCCCCGGACATCCGTGCTCCGCAACGTCGCGCTGCCGCTGGTCTATGCGAACATGCCGAAAGAGGAGCGCGAACGGATCGCGGAAAAAGCGCTCGACGATGCGGCATTCCCGCGCGCGTTCTGGTCGTACCATTCGAACCAGATCTCGGGCGGCATGATGCAGCGCGTCGCCATAGCGCGGTCGCTCGTGAACGACCCCACGCTCATCCTTGCCGATGAGCCGACCGGAAATCTGGATTCGAAGACGGGAGAGATCGTGCTCCATACCTTCCAGACATTGAACATGCAGCAAGGGAAGACGATCGTGCTTATCACGCACGAAGCGGACATCGCGGCGCACGCCGGGCGTATCATCCATATCCGGGACGGAACGATCGTGAGCGACGAGAAGAACCGCCATCGGACCATGGCCCGCGGCGAGAGGGAATTTTCGGAAAACGGGAGGCCGCTATCATTATGACCACGCAAGACCTTTGGGAGGAGACCTATGGCGCGGTGACCGTCAATAAGGTGCGGTCGGGCCTTACGATGCTCGGCATCGTGATCGGCATCGCTTCCGTCATCGCGCTCATCGCCGTCGGACAGGGATCGCAGGCCTCCGTACAGGCGAACATCAACTCGCTCGGGGCGAACCTTATCATGATCATGCCGGGCGCATCGCGGTCCTTCGGCACGACGGTACGGGGCGCAGCGGGAAGCAGCGAGACGCTGACGCCGGACGATGCGAACGCCATTGCGGCGCAGGTGGCGAACGTCGCCGCCGTGGCGCAGGAGGTGCAGGGCAGGTATCAGGTTGTCTATGGGGCGAACAACACGAATACGACCGTGCTGGGCACGACGCCCGCATACGAGCAGGTGCGCAACGTTTCCGTTGCCGACGGGAACTGGTTCACGGGCGCCGATGTGACCGATTCCAATCTTGTGGCAGTGATCGGTCCGACGGTGCTGCAGGATCTTTTCGCGCCGAACGCGAACGCTTCCGCCACGCCCGCAATGGCCATCGGGCAGACGATCAAGGTCAACGGACAGCTCTTTACCGTGATCGGGGTGACCGTGTCAAAGGGAGGCAGCGGCTTCAATAACCAGGATGACATGATCTACGTGCCGCTTTCGGCGGCCCAGCATTACCTCCTTGGCAGTACGAGCTATCTCACCGAGGTCGACGTCGAAGCATCGACCCAGCAGGCCATGACGCAGGTGCAGAACGACATCACAAACCTCCTTCTTGAGCGGCATGGCATTACGGATCCCACCCAGGCGGATTTCAACATATTGAACCAGGCAAGCATCGTTTCCGCGGCGTCGAGCGTGACCGGCACGTTCACGACCCTTCTTGCGGCGATCGCCGCCATCTCTCTTCTTGTCGGCGGCATCGGCATCATGAATATGATGCTTACGACGGTCACCGAACGCACGCGCGAGATCGGTCTCCGGAAGGCGATCGGGGCAAAAAAGCAGGATATCACCCTTCAGTTCCTTGCGGAGTCGGTTGTCCTTACGTTCGGCGGCGGCGTCGTGGGGGTGGTGATCGGGTGGCTTGCGGCGACCGCGATATCCGCCGTTACCGGAATAACGACGATCATTTCCGTGCCGTACATCCTGCTCGCGTTCTGCGTTTCCGCCGGCATCGGGATTCTGTTCGGCTATTATCCCGCGCGCCGGGCGGCCGGGTTGAATCCGATCGAAGCATTGCGATACGAATAGAAAGGTCGTTCAAAATAATCGACAAAATCACGATAACGAATGAAAAAAGTACATGTCATATGGGCGGTGGTTGCGGCCATTGCGTTGGCCGGCGGATATTTCTGGGGGAAAGCGAGCGTTCCTGCGGCGGCAGTCAACGCCGGAGGCGCCTATTCCGGCACGGCAGCGCGGCGGTCCGGCGGCGGTTCAGCGAACGGTCAGACGTTCGCCGCCGGACAGATCGCTGCGATGGATGCGACGAGCATTACGCTCCAGCTTGCGAACGGGAATTCCGAGGTGATCTTCTATTCGAGCTCCACGGAGGTCACGAAGCCGACCACGGTCCCGGTAAGCGCACTTTCCGTCGGAAGCAGCGTGGTGATCGACGGAACCCAGAACTCGGACGGCAGCATGACGGCATCATCGATCCAGGTCCGTCCGGCCGGTGGCGCCGGGACCCTTGGCAGGGGGCCTGCGGCAGGACAATAGAATTCGTCGGCGCATCCGACCGTTTTTGATCAAAAGAAGCCCGGCGGGGCTTCTTTTGGTTATCCACAGATTTCTGCGGGCAGTGTCGGAAGGGGTATATACTATTGATGTAGTGCCCGCCGAACAAGCCATCGGCACATTTATCGTTCCTCCGCAACCATCGTTCCGATGCCCGTAAAAAACTCGAGGCAAAAAAAGCAAGGGCTTCAAAGGAGGAAGGGAGTGCGCAAAAATGCCGCGCCGGCAAGGAAACCTTCAAAAAAAACAGCAAAACGAAAGAGTACTGCGGTCCGTCCGGCCTCGCGCACGGCGCGGCGAACGCGCCTTCTCCGCGCAGTGCGCGCTGCGGCCCGGAGGGCGCATCCGGACCGGCCCTTGCCGCATCGGCTTGAGCGCCACGAGGGGAATCCCGTCATCGAACCGCGCGAAGGGAACTACTGGGAGATGAAGGCGACGTTCAATCCGGGCGCGATCTATGCCGACCATCGCGTGCACTTGCTGTACCGTGCGATTGGCGGCGATGATGTTTCGGTGCTTGGATATGCGTCGGCGAAGGACGGCGTTTCTTTCGTGGAGCGCCTCGATCATCCGGCGTATGTGCCCGTGACGACCAAAACGGCGGTGCCCGCCGAGGAGCAAATTCCGCTCGAGCCGGCGTACTTTTCCGGCGGCGGTTGGAACGGCGGCTGCGAAGACCCCCGGCTCACGCTCATCGACGGGAAAGTTTATCTCACGTACACTGCGTTCGACGGGTGGGGATCGATCCGGATCGCCCTCTCCTCGATCGAACTGGAGGATTTTTTGAACAAGGAATGGAAGTGGAGTCGCCCGGCCCTCATTTCTCCGCCCGGAGAGATCCATAAGAACTGGACGATCTTTCCGGAGAAGATCAACGGAAAATTCGCCGTCCTTCACGGGATCGTTCCCCGCGTGCTCGTCGAGTATCGGGATTCGCTGGACTTTGGCGATGGGGAGATCATCAAGAGCGAGCGGCCATCCAATGATGCCGTGAAGCCCGTCCGTGGAGTGTGGGATACGTATGTCCGGGGCGTCGGCCCGCCGCCGCTTAAAACAAAAGACGGATGGCTTGTGCTCTATCACGCGATGGATGCGCTCGATCCCGGGCGCTACAAGCTTGGCGCAATGCTTCTCGATTTGAACGATCCGACGAAGGTCATTTACCGTTCGCGGTCGCCGATCCTCGAGCCGGATTTTGCGTACGAGAACCAGGGATACAAATCCGGCGTGGTCTATGCATGCGGCGCGGTGATCGTCGACGATGAGCTGTATGTTTATTACGGCGGCGCCGATACGGTAACCTGCGTGGCGATGGCGAACGTGGAGAAGTTTCTGCACGAGCTCAAGACGTACGCCGCCCCGCGCCTTTCGGCGGAAGGGAAAACAACGGAGAAAAAGACGAATGGCCGGCGTTAAGCGATCACCGGAAAATCCGATCCTGATCCCGGACCCGTCTTCTCCGTGGGAATCGGAAGCCGCGTTCAATCCGTCGGTCATCGAGGATAAAAAGGGAAAGGTTCATCTGCTGTTCCGGGCCACGGGTCCGAAGGTGCAGGTGAACGGCAGGGAGGCGGAGGTTTCCACGATCGGCCACGCCGTCGGGAAGGATGCCGCGCGGTTCACCGGCGAACGGAACCAGCTGGTGGTGCCAACGGAGCCCTGGGAACGTTACGGCTGCGAGGATCCCCGCGTCACGGAATTCGAGGGGCGCTATTATATCTTTTACACGGCGGTCCGGGAGTTCTCGGCGGACGGCATCAAAGTGGCGGTCGCGATCACGAAGGATTTTGCCACCATCGAAGAAAAGCATCTGGTGACGCCGTTCAACGCGAAAGCGATGACGCTCTTTCCGGAGCGGGTAGGCGGAAAGATCGCGGTGCTCCTTACCGTGAATACCGATCGCCCGCCGGCGAAGATCGCGCTTGCGCTCCTCGACCGGATCGAGGACCTCTGGTCGGGGGAATATTGGGACCGCTGGTATGCGCATTGGACCGACCATGCGCTCGCAATCGAGCAGAATGAAAAGAGCGACCAGATCGAGGTCGGCTCGGCGCCGATCAGAACGAAAGACGGCTGGCTCTTCTTCTATTCCTATATCTACAACTATTTTTCGCCGCCGCCGATTTTCGGCGTACAGGCGATGCTGCTCGACCTTGACGATCCGCAGAAGATCGTAGGCGAGGTGAAGCGGCCGATCATGGTGCCGCAGGAAGAGTACGAGTTCTACGGCCGCGTGCCGCACATCGTTTTTCCCTCAGGCGCGCTCATTCGCGGCAATGACGTGCATCTTTATTACGGCGCGGCGGATACGACGTCGTGCGTCGCGACGTTCAGAAAAAAAGACCTGATCGATCAGCTGCTCTTCACTGCGCGGCGGCAGCTGCAGCGGTTCGAGGGAAATCCGATCGTGAGCCCCATCGCGGAACATCCATGGGAAGCGCAGGCGACGTTCAATCCGGCGGCGATCTATGAAGGCGGCCGCGTGCACATCCTCTATCGGGCGATGTCGAACGACAATACGTCTGTGATCGGGTATGCATCATCGCCGGACGGCGTGGATATCGATGAGCGCCTGCCGGAACCTGTCTATGTGCCGCGCGAGGACTTTGAATAGAAGAAAAATCCCGGGGGAAATTCCGGATGCGAGGATCCGCGGCTCACCAAGCTGGGGGACACCATCTATATGTGCTACACCGCATATGACGGAAAGGATCCGCCGCGGGTCGCCTTCACGTCGATCGGCGCAAAGGATTTCCTCGCTCACCGCTGGAAGTGGGCGCCGCCCATGCTCATTTCCCCGCCGGGCGCGGATGACAAGGACGCCGCGCTTTTTTCCCGGAAGTTCGACGGAAGCTATCTTTTTCTGCATCGTCTTGGCAATGAGATCTGGATCGATCGCGTGGGCGATCTGGAATTCAAGGGCGGCCGCGTATTGAAAGGGGAAGTGCTCATGCGCCCGCGCGAGACGGCGTGGGACTCCAAAAAGATCGGTATCACAGCGCCGCCGATCGAGACCCCGTACGGCTGGCTGCTGCTGTATCACGGCGTTTCGCGCCGCACGGGGCATTACAATATCCGCGCCGCACTCCTCGACCGCAAGGACCCGCGAAAGATCCTATACCGGACCCATGATCCCCTTATGGAGCCAACGACGTCATACGAAAAGCAGGGCATCGTGCCGAACGTCGTCTTCCCGTGCGGCGCCGTCGTCCTGAAGCATCAGCTCTATGTCTATTATGGCGGGGCGGACAAGGTGACGGGCGTCGCCACGATCGACATCGATCTTCTCGTGGAAGGGCTCGTGAAGGAGGCCAGGGCGGGGGAATGAGGGCATGGCGCGGGGTTTCCCCAATTGACAATTCCGATGCGCGCGTTAAAATAGTTAAGTAACCTAACTATTATCGTTTTCAACTATGCCGCGCATGAAACCCGGCGCCGGCGGGCCGAAATCGAACATGGAAGAACTCATCTCCCATGTGTTCATCATGGGACGCGTGATGCGCGATCGGATGCAGAAGCATATCGGCGGTTGGCAATGCTCGCTTCTCGAGGTCGAGGCGCTCCGGTACGTAAAAGAGGCCGGGCGGCCGCATATGCGGGAGATCGCGAAGAACTTCCACGTGACGCCCCCCGCGGCGACGCTCATGATCGACCGGCTTGTAACCATGAAGCTTCTCGCGCGGGTTCTTGATCCCGGCGACCGACGTTCGGTGCGGGTCGCGCTCACCGCGAAGGGAAGAAAGCTCCTGGAGCGGGGGATGGCAAAGAAGATCGACGGCATGAAGAAGATCTTCGGAACGCTTACTCCTGCAGAACGGACGCAGTTCGTGCATCTCATCAGGAAGATCATCAAAGCGAACGGATAACAGCACTCTCTATCTATGCCATGAAAAAATTCTTTGGGGTAAAGCGGAATCTGTCCGTCGCGATCGCGGCGATGGCGGTCATCGCGGGCGGGATCGCGTGGTGGTTCGTCGCCATGAGCGCCGCCCCGACGTTCGGCACCTATACCGTGAAAACGGGGAACGTCATTCAGTCGGTGAATGAGGCGGCGAACGTTCTCGCGGAAAATAATGCTCCGGTCTCTTTCCAGGAAGGGGGCGAGATAGCGCAGGTGTATGTCCATGAGGGAGAGCAGATCGCGGCGGGAGCTCCGATTGCCGCCCTTGATGCGGCTTCGCTCGACGCGACGGTGCAGCAGGCGGAGGCGGCCCTCGCGTCCGCGCAGGCGCAGTTGGCGCAATTGCAGGCCGGTACGCGTCCGCAGCAGATCCAGATCGATGAAAGTGCCGTTGCGAGCGCGGATCAGACGCTCGGAATCGCAGTATCGAACGCGTACAGCGCCGCCGATGACGCCATGTATAATCAGCTCGACAATCTTTTCAGCGGAACTCAGACGAACAATCCGACCTATCTGGTGCCGAACAGCAATTCTCAGCTTATCAATCAGATCACCGGTGAACGGCTCGAAATCGATACGCGGCTTTCCGCGTGGTACGCGGCGCTGAATGCCACGAGCACCGGATTTGATCCGGCGGCTCTCGCGGGAACGGCCGCACAGAATCTCCGGTCCATCAACGATTACATCAATCAGATCGCGCTTACCGTGAACGAGGCGACCCCGTCGGGACAGCTCACTGCCGCGAATATTGCCGCGTATAAGGCGGATGTGGCGATGGCGCGCACCGAGGTGCAGGCGTCGATCGGCGCCATTTCTGGCGACCAGGCGGCGCTCACTGCCGCGAATAACACGCTTGCGCTTGCTCAGGCGGGCGCCACGCCCCAGCAGATCCAGTCGCAGGAAGCGGTCGTCGCTCAGGCGCAGGCGGCGGTCGTTTCGGCGCAGGTGGCCGAGAGCCGCGCGACGCTTACCGCTCCGTTTGCCGGGACTGTGACGGATCTGACTGCCCAGGTGGGGCAGGTGGTCTCGCCGGGAACCCCGATTATGTCGCTTGTGAACAATAGCGGGCTCAAGATCGTTGCCTATGCATCCGAGGCGGATGTTGCAAAGATAAAAGTGGGTGATACGGCAAGCATCACGCTTGATGCGTTCGGCACCGGCACGGTTTTCCCGGCGACCGTGAGCGCGCTCGATGCTGCGGAGACCCAGGTGAACGGCGCGCCGGCGTACGTCGTCACCCTTCATTTCACCCAGCCGGAGCCCCAGATCCGGGACGGCATGGCGGGCAACGCCCGGATCGTGGTCGGTGAGCATGATAACGTTCCGGAAGTGCCGAGCGACCTCGTCATCAACGACGGCAATCATTACTATGTGATCGTCCGGAGCGGCGGCGTGCAGACGAAGAAATTGGTGACGATCGGTCTCGTAGGCGATGACGGGATGACGGAGATCGTCTCAGGGCTGCAGGTCGGCGATACGATCGATACTTTCTAATTGCAAATGCCATGAAAAGAACGAAGACCATGCTTTGGGTGACGGGTGCGCTCGTGATCCTTGGAAGCGTCGCGGGCGGGGTGTATTGGTATGTCACGTCAAAGACGGTTTATATCGATCTTTCCCAGATCCAGGCGCCCCTCATCAATCTTTCGGCGACGAATTCCGGGGTCCTTCAGGCGCTCTATGTGAAAGTGGGAGATTCGGTAACCGCAAACGAGCCGATTGCACTCGTAGGGAACCAGGTGGTGACCGCGCAGACGGCGGGGGTCATTGTGTCGGTGGACAACAACATCGGCCAATATATGAACACGATGACCAGTCAGGGGACCGTGGCGACGATGATCGATCCTACTCAGCTGCGCGTGGTCGGGAACCTCGATGAGAATAAGGGACTAAATGAGATCAAAGTCGGAGACCCTGCGGAGTTCACGGTCGATGCGTTCGGTTCGCAGGTGTTCAAGGGAGTGGTCGACGAGATCAGTCCGACCGCGGAGTCCGGAAGCGTCGTTTTCAACATCTCTGACCAGCGCCCGACGAACCAGTTTGCCGTCTATGTACGTTTCGATACAAGTAAATATCCGCAGTTGAAGAATGGCATGTCCGCAAGGATATGGGTCTATAAGCAGTAATGGCAGAGCAACAGGAAGTCGGACGCGGGGATAAGCTGCGTTGGTGGGTGCTCGGCACCGTCATCTTCGGCACGTTCCTTGGGCGGCTCGATCAGACCGTGGTGAATCTCGCCTTACCGAAGATCATCAGCGATTTCAGTATCAGCGTCACCGATGCGGCGTGGATCTCGACGGCGTACATCCTCGCGAATGCGGTATTCGTCCCGGTCTGGGGCAAGCTTGGGGATACCGCCGGTCGAAAGCGCATCTATCTTGTCGGCTTCATCGGATTCATCATCGCATCAGCGCTATGTGCGGTCGCATGGAATCTCTCATCAATGATCGTATTCCGCATCATTCAGGGATTCGCCGTTTCCGCGGATTATCCGACGGCAATGGCGATCATCGCCATAACGTTCCGGGACATGAAAGAGCGTGCGCAGGCCCTTGGTATATGGTCTTCCGCATTCGCCGCCGCTTCGGTGTTCGGCCCGCTCATCGGCGGCCCGCTCATCGACAATTTCAACTGGCGGGCAGTGTTTTTTATCAACATCCCGCTTGGCATCGTCGGCCTTTTTCTTGCGCTCACATTCATCGATGAGTCGGTAGGGGAGAAAAAGCATGTGAAATTCGATTGGTGGGGGGCGGTGTCGCTCGGTGCTGCGCTTGCGTTCCTTACGCTCGTGCTTGATCAGGGAGAGGCGTGGGGATGGCTCTCGGCCGCGAGCATCGCATGCTATGCTCTGACCATCATATGCAGCGCATGGTTCTATTTCGTTGAAATTCGCGAACCGGAGCCGATCGTCGATTTCAGATTCTTCAAGATTGGCACGTTCAACAGCACGATGCTCAACAACTTTATCGTGTTCATGGCGCTTATCGGAGCGATCTTCCTTGTCCCGATCTTCGCCGAGACATTCCTTGGCTATGATGCGACCCAGACGGGATATCTTTTCATCCCTCTTGCGATCGCAATGCTCGTTGCCGCCCCGCTTGGCGGCAGGCTTATCGGCAGGATAAAGCCGAGCTATGTGATCTTCGCCTCCACGTTGGTCTGCGGCATCGGCATTCTGATGCTCGGCGGCATCGATGCGCGCTGGACGTCGTGGGATATCATCGTCCCCATGTGCATTATGGCGTTCGGCATGGGATTCGGCATGGCTCAGCGAACGAATCTGATCGCGGTCGCCGTGCCTCACGAAGAGATCGGTGAGGCATCGGCGCTCCTCGCGCTCGTGCGCAATATCTCCGGCGCGTTCGGCGTTGCGATCTTCAGCACCATCCTTGATAATTCGGTAAATGCAAATGTGCTTCAAACCGCAGGGCACAGTTTCCTGAATGGCAGTTCTGCGCTTATAGGCCAGTTTGCGAACCTCATTATTTTGAAGGCGCAAGTGGCCGGCTATGCCACCGTGTTCCAGGTCGCCGCGTGGATCGTCATCGTCGGCTCATTCACCTCATTCCTCATTAATGTGCCGCGCGAAGCCGTGACAAGCGAACATCGCGTCATTGCAGAAGGATAGTCCCGTTGCCAACGATTCCCATGTCCATCGCGTTCATCCTCATTTTTGCCGCAATCGAGGTTTTGATGGTGTTTGTCCACCTCGCGATCTATGCATCGCTTGCGGCCGCGTTCGGGATCGCGAGTCCCTGGTTCGATGGGGCGTTCGTCCTGCTTGCGTTCACCTTTGTTTCCGCATCGGCGCTTTCCCGCTTTCGAAGCGGTCCTCTCGTTGACTGGTATTACCGTTTTTCGGCATATTGGCTTGGGCTCGCCCTTTTCCTTTTCGGGGCATCGGTCGCGTTTTATGCTGTTCTGGCCCTGTATTACGATCATGATATATATGTTTCGCCCGCGCTCGTGGGCGGCATCGTGTTCGGGGCGTTCTTCCTCGTTCATCTTTACGGAACATGGGAGAGCCAGCGGCTGCGGATCACGAAGGTGCGCGTGCCTCTGGCGGACCGGCCGGGGTTCGATGCGGGGTTTTGGAAGGGGAAAACGGCGGTTTTCGTGAGCGATTTTCAGCTGGGAAATGTCTACCGGTCCGCGTTCCTTGCGCGGGCGATCCGGAAGATCGTTGCGCTCGCGCCATACGTCGTGTTCATCGGGGGCGATCTGTACGACGGCGTGTCATGCGACGAAGCCCGCCTCATTGCGCCGTTGCGCGATCTTCGCGCGCCGGGCGGCGCATATTTCATCAGCGGGAACCATGAGTACTATATGAAAGATCCCGGGCGGGCATTTGCCGCCATCCGCGCCGCAGGGGTCGCGATTCTTGACGACAAAAAGCGCGACCTGGGCGGAGGGGTGGATGTGATTGGCATCGATTATCGATCGGGGCAGACCGCTGACGGCTTTCAGCGCGCGCTTTCACGCGCCGGCATCGATCGGGCGCGAACGAGCATCGTTCTTAAACATGAGCCTAACCATCTCCAGGTGGCGGAGGCGGCAGGCGCCGCACTTTTGCTCTCCGGGCATACGCACCACGGCCAGATGATCCCGTTCAATCTTCTCACGCGTCGGATCTATCGGGGGTTCCATCACGGCTTGAAGCGGCTCGGCGAAATGTGGGTGTTCACCTCGAGCGGTGCCGGCACGTGGGGGCCGCCCCTGAGACTGGGAACCCGTTCGGAGATCGTTGTTATTGAATTCGCATAGAAGCGCCCTTATTCCGCTGCAGTTCCCGGCTTGCGGAGGAGCATGAAAGCCAAGATCATC
>JAKAGE010000071.1 GCA_021817655.1 bacterium | reverse complement strand
CGATCCTCGAAGATGCACAGGGCCGGCAAATCGGCCGCGATGCCTCAGGAACTCTTGAAATGGGAATTCCGAGCAGTACGTATGTGGTTATCGGCGATAACTACTTCATCACGGCACCGGCGGGAACGCCCTATCATCTGACGACCGAGGCCTCTTCTTCGGCAGATGTGGCGATCACGGCAACCGCTTTCACGGGCATCAGGGAATCGGAGGGGAGTGCATATGTCGTTCCCGGACCAACAAGTACGGCCGCTGCCGGTGCGCCCGCGACGACGACGGCAAGTTTGCCTATTTCGTCATCCGGCGATGCGGGGGATCTTAGCGTGAGCGGCGCGATTTCTGCATCGTCATCTCCGGGAGCGCCGACCACGACGATCATTGCGCCGCTCACCGGCATGATGGCGATGGACGTCGTCCCTCCGGACATCTCGATCTCCGGTATTCCTGAAACGGCGGCGCTGGGAAGCACGACGATGGTCCGTTTTTCCGCGGACGATCAGGGATCCGGGATCGTCCGCTTGTCAGCGACTTTCGATGGCGTGCCGTTCACCGACGGAGACGTTATTTCTTTTACGAATTCCGGAAAAAATATTTTCCGCGTGGAAGCATTGGATGCCGCGGGAAATCCTTCGGTCCGCGAGGTTGATGTCTTCGTCCAGGGGCCGCCGCAGGAACTGTCATTTTCTCCGGTCGCTGACACCTATATCGATGCTCTCTCGCCGGACATGCGTTACGGCACAAGTTCTTTCTTGAGGGTCCGTTCCAAGGGGAAGGATCGCATCTTTCTTAAGTTCGACGGCGTCGCTATCAGGTCCGGAGTGGGCTCCGGCACGATACTCTCGGCAAAACTTTCTTTTCCCATCCTGAAGAATTGGCGAAACTGGTCTTCGTCGGGAACTTTGGAGGCGTATCCGGCAGCGGCTTCCTGGAGCGAGAATGGGCTTTCGTGGTCGGATAGCGGAGCACCGTCGAACGGCGTTCCGGCGGAGCCGGTGGCGACGACCTCGGTCACGAACGAAGCAACTTCCTCGCTGGCGTTCATTTTTTCGGGAGACCTTGCCTCTCTGCCGGATGTTCTTGGCGGAAACGGCCTCGTTATCCGAAAGATCGACGAATGTTCACCGGGCGTGATCGATCTTGATTCGCGGGAATCGGGTGACCCGCCAACACTCACGCTCGTGGTACAATGAAAGCAATGAGATCACGTCTTTTTTCTCTGGTGTTCGGCCTGGCGCTCGGCGTCCTGATCTTCTGGCTTCCCTCGGCGTTTTCGGGCGGGAGTTTCGCGTTGCCGATCCTGTTCTTCGCGGGGCCATGGTTCCTGGATGCCGTTCCGTACCTCCTGCTTTTCGCAGTGATATTCGGGATCTTTGCTGCCGCATACCGCGCCGCAAAAAGATCGTTTCCGGTCTCGCTGATCGATGGAGCGTGGATGCTTGGCGGAATGTATGTCGCTCTGACCTTCCTCTATTATTTCACGGCGGCCGTGATGCACGGAGGAACCTTTGTACTATGAGCGCCGCGCCGGAGGTCATTTACGAAGATCGGGATATCATTGCCGTAAACAAGCCGTCGGGCATGATGGTGCATGGCGTTGCAGGAAAGGTATCCGCCGAGCCGACGCTCGTGGATGTGTTGCTTGAGCGGTACCCGGAGATCCGGACCGTGGGAGACGACCCCGCGCTGCGGCCGGGGATCGTGCACCGGCTCGACAAGGACACGTCGGGGGTCATGCTGATCGCCCGGAACCAGCAGGCCTTCGAGTATTTGAAGTCACGGTTCAAGGACCGCGATATGCGGAAGACATACGCCGCAGCTGTCGCAGGGGTGCCGCGGCCGGAACAGGGGATCATTGATCGTCCGATCGGTATCCGCAGCGGGACGACGAAACGGAGCGTGCGGTCGGAGAAGATGGCGAAACCGGCAGTGACGGAATACGAGACGGCGAAGACCATGCTTGCAGAGGATGCGTTCGGCAAGGAGCGTCAATTTTCACTGCTCATGGTGCATCCGAAGACGGGACGGACCCATCAGATCCGGGTGCACCTTGCGTCCATTGGTCATCCGATCGTGGGAGATCCGCTGTATGGTCCGAAGAAACAGCCCCGTTGGGCGCGGCGTCTCATGCTGCATGCCGCGTCCATAGAATTTTCCGGACCCGATGGCGGCCGCCTGCGGTTCGATGCCGCTTTACCGGAAGAGTTTCGGGAGTTGTTCGGGGTCTGAGCGCCGCCGCCCTTTTTCTTCGCCGCTTTTTCTGCTACTATCGGAGTATTATGGATTTCGCGAAACGGGACCTTCCGAAACGGTCCGAAAATCTTTCCGAGTGGTACAATCGCATCATACTCCTCGCGGAGCTCGCCGATTATGGTCCCGCAAAGGGAACGATGATCTTCCGTCCGTATGGATTCGCCATCTGGGAACTGGTTCAGAAGGAGCTTGATGCCCGCATCAAGGAGCACGGCGTCGCGAACGCCTATTTCCCGCTCTTTATTCCGGAATCGCTCTTGAAAAAAGAGGAGGCCCACGTGGAGGGATTTTCTCCGGAACTTGCCGTTGTGACCATTGGCGGCGGCGAGGAACTGAAGGAAAAACTGGTGGTTCGGCCTACGAGCGAAACGATCATGTACGAGGCTTATGCCCGCTGGATCCATTCGTGGCGCGACCTGCCGCTCATGATCAACCAGTGGAACAACGTGGTGCGCTGGGAAAAGCGAACCTATCTTTTTCTGCGCACGACGGAGTTCCTTTGGCAGGAGGGCCACACCGCACATGCGACGCATGAGGATGCCTGGAATACCGTGACCTGGGCGATCGAAACGTATGCGAAAGTGTACCGCGAGCTTTTTGCCCTGCCGGGGTATATCGG
>JAKAGE010000020.1 GCA_021817655.1 bacterium | reverse complement strand
CGAACCCGTTATCGGGGGTCGTCGATGCGAGCGATCCATCGGGAAGCTCCTCGAAAAACACGAGCGAGCAACCGACATACACCGGATTTCTTGCACTCGTTCCGAAATCTGTCACGAAAATATCGATGGATCGCAGGGTTGAAGTCTCGTGCACGGCAAAAAACTGGGACGCGTCGCTAAGCCCCGGACTCAAGGTATATTGAGAGAATCCCTCGGGAAAATCCCATGTCGTGGTAGCGGGCGCAGATACGTCGCCGAAATTATTCCTGGCACGGATGCCGATCAGGTACCTGTTCCCGAACACAAGCGGTATCTGGCCCACGTCCCTCCATCCGTCTTCATCAAGCATGCTCGACGTCGAGTAATTCATTTCATAATGAAGAGGATCGGTCCGCCAATCAGGGTCGGTCGATGACCCGAACGACAACCCCAACATCATATGGAGCGGATCGAAATTGGCCGCAATATTCGTCGGCGCGGAGAGCGGCGGCGGAGCAAGCGTAGATGTTGCCGAAACGCCCTCCATCACCATGAATGGGAAGAACGGATCGGTATATTCAACGCGTCCCGTGCCGTAGATGAATTCGTTGTGCATTGCGGTGCCCGTCGTCGTAGAAGCCGTGCCGGCAAGAATAATGCTTCCGTTCTGAAGGCTTTCTGACGTGGTAAGGCGGTAATAAAAGTACGGCTTTAACGGAACGGAAATGCCGTTGAATGTCGCTGTCGCCATCTCCGGAATGAACCACGGGCCAACCAGCGGAAAATCATTCGTCATCGCGGTATAGCTGGCGTCCTTGAATTCCTCCAATGAAAACTGCTGGGATGGAACATAACGCGCCCCATTCGTTTTCCCTTTGAGCGTAAGCGAATTGAGCGTCCCCGAAAATCCTTTGCCCAGCGAGAACCAATTGTCGCTATACCAGCTCGGCACGGATTCCGCAGTATCGTCCGCCTGTGAAAAAATGGGCGTTCCGGTCGCTGTGGCGACCGTTCCGGACCGATCGCCGGCGGCGACATCCTCCGCCCCGCCACCCGCATGAACATCCGCTCCGCCATCGGTGCTTGTGGCGGCCGCTTCATCGGTATCGGTCGCATTGCCATTCGCCCCGCTCATTGCCCAGCCGGACGCCGTTATCTTAATAGGATCAATCGGCGGAGAAGGCACGACGGAAACGCCGCCGGCGGAAAGCACACGGACCGGCGAAATTGGCGGCGCGGGCGGGAGGGATGAGTTATCATCCGGCCCGACAGGAGGGATGATGGGCATAGTGGCCGTTGCAATGGCCGCAACAGCCGTTGCAGAAGACGCTGCTGCGGACGACCCAAGGATCGAATCGGGGGGCAAAGGAGCGGACGACGGATCCCCCATTGCAAGCCCGGCTTCGTCATCGGCGTTATCCGAAAGATACCATTGTCCCGCAGACACAACGGAGTATCCGGAGATCGCTCCCGGATCATACGCGACGAATGTTCCATCTGAACGCACGGTATCCATCGCAAAATGCAGATGCGTACCCGGATGGTCGGCGCAGGCGGCGCCGCTCACAAGCCCGGTATTCCCGATGCGCCCGACGATCTCCCCGCGCCGGACGGGCGCCGACGGACCAATCACGATACTGTCCGGAACCATATGGGCATAACGGCTCACGATGCCGCTGCCATGATCGACGATAACCTCCGTACCATACCCGCCGTTGTATCCCCGCTGGCTCAGAAACATCACCGTGCCCGATGCTGCCGCCGCGATCGCCTTTCCGTACGCGTCGCAGCCGATCTGGGTAAAATCAAGCGCGTATGCATCCTTTTTGATATGGGTCGGCGGCGTATCGTATCCCTGAACAAGGAAGAACCGCTCCCCGGCCGGATACGGAAGTTTTGGAACGGCATCTGCCGCATGCGCCCGGCGTATGAGCGGCACGAACGCCAAAGAGATAAAGATCGTTGTCGCCGTGGCGCACATGATCGAATGCTGCCTTTTCATTGCATTGAAAATTGAGCGACGAATGCGTCGAGCGCATCGTCGCATTGGGTATTGCCTCCCCATCCGTCATCGGCAGACGACAGACTGCCGATGACGGATGGCGCGATCTCGTATGCATGATCGCGGCTGAACGCATAGACCAGCGTCATAGGGGCGCCGTCGATCGTCCCATTCCACTGCACGCCGGTGCCGCCATTCACCGCAATGTCACCGCTCGACTCTTCAACGACCGCCACGCTCGGATCGGCGCCGATACGCGCCGCGATCCATGCGCTCTCGTCATCCGACGAAGAGAATGGGAATGCGGATACCTCGATCTTGCATGCCGTGGAAGTTGCCCCGGCGAATGACGGGTCGCGATCGTATACCGCAAGCGAATCGGAAGCGGTGCGCTCGATGCGCCATTTCGCGGGCACTGCGACCGCAAATCCTTCCCCTGTGACCCGATCCATTGCCGTCGGAGATGCAAGTTCTCCGTTCGCCGACGGAGAAATCTCCGTCGAACCGTCGCGGCCCGCCGCCACCATCACCGTCGCAATAACGGTCACAGCGACCGCCGCTCCGGACATCCACCATATGATTTTTTTTCTCGACGACATCCGGCCATTCGTATGTTCCTTTTATTATTGAAGGATAAAATCATTTGCATTATCGCCCGTGTCCGCCGGCGCGCCGCCCGGCGAACGACGCACCAACTGCTGGCCCGGCACAGGATCCGTAGGATACGGAGCCCCTTCGCCGTACTGCCCGCTCCCCTCACCCCACGCCACCGCGTCGATCACCGCCCCCGACGCGTCCATGAGCGCGACGCTATTGTCCGCGGAAAGCGTTTCCGAGCTCGAGACATCGGCATGAACGCTCTCTGCAAAACCGCCGCCGGCATTCGCCCAGATGAACGACCCGCCCGGCGCGATGCCGCTCCCGCCGGGAAACGTCTTTAATGGATAGTCGGCGCCGGTCTTCGAACGCTTGCGCAGCTTCCATCCGCTTATATCAATAGCGCCGCCCGTAGGATTGATGAGTCTGACAAGATCATTGTCCGCGGAGGCGCCGGCGGTCTGCACGGCCGCAATAAGCACGCTCCCCGAAGCGATCGCCGATGAACCCTCCGTAGCAGCAGCGGACACCGCATCGATGCCGGCGGATGAGGTTGCCGCACTCCCCATATCTTGCAGCGCCGGGAGCGTCGACCGGAAATTCGCCGCAAGCGCGGTATCGTGCTCGACCACAAGCGAACAGACCGTCTCTCCGTAACACGGACCGGACCAACTTTCGAACACGGCGTTCCTCCCTGCGACCGGCGTGAGCGTGACCGTCGTGCCCGCAGGAAACATCCCGGAACAGCTCGCGCCGCAAGCGACTCCCTGCGGATCGCTTATGACCGCATCGCCCCCCGCGCCGCTGAACGAAACCGTGAGCGCATAATCCGGCGGAGGCGGCCCGGCGGAATTTTCCATGCCGGGCGTTCCGCCCGGCGATGCGCTCGTGTGCCATCCGCCGTCATCCGCATCGCGCTCGAGCGTCGCTTTCGTCTTGTTGTCGCCGCCGGACCACCCGTTCAGCGCATCGAGATAATCGGAAACGGCGCATCGCGGATCGAGCAACGCAAGCTCATCGCCTCCATTGGAAAGCTCTCCGGCATATTTCTTTTTCACGACCGCACCCGTATCGATTCCGTCGAGCGCACCCGAATGGACGAGGAGAAAGAGCCCTGCCGAAGGGACCGCATCGCCTTCCGTAAAATTTATTTTTATCCGTCCGGAAAGATCGGAAAGTTTCCATCCCGCCAGATCGATCGCACCACCGGAATCGTTCTTCAGTTCGATCCATTCATCGGCAGACGACGAAGACGACCCCATCCATGCGATCTCGTTGAAGATCACGCTCTTTGTCGTCGTGACGGCGGACGGATCGGACGGAAACGCGCATGACGGCGAAAGAAGTGGCGCCGGCGGCCGTCCGGCTGATCCCGGCGCGGGAAGTGCCGTCGCGCTGCTGCTTTGAACTCCTCGATCATCCGACGCATCCGACGCAGGCGCATCTCCGGCCGCATGCCCGTCATTTTCCGCCGCAACAACATCACCGCTCGCCGGAACAGCATCGAAACCCTGCGCCATTTCCCCGAACGGCGGCCCGTCGTCACCCTTCATTACGGATTTCTTCGCTTTCGTCCCCACCGAAGCGCTCGGCGCCGGCGCATCAGCTACCGCGATCGCCGTCATCGAATTATCCGGCGCGGAAAGCGCCGTATCGGACGCGACCGCGGACTGTTCCGCTGCGATTTCAAGGATATTTTCTCCCGTGCGGCCGCCGCCAAAGAATGCGCCGAGCGCTTCCGGTGAAAAATATGCCGCCGACGCAACGATTGCCGGGATCGCGGCGAGAACCGCGGCGGCCGCAACAAATTTTTTGTATTTCATGCGGCAACCATACCACGCAGGCGGTTAAAAATGTCTAAAACCGAGCGGACCTCCGAAATCCGTCAAGGGGCCGCGCCGACGCCCGCCTGAAAGAAACCCGCCGGCAGGCGGTAAGAATATGCGGAGGTCCGGCCGATGGAACGACGTACCCAGACCGGCCTCCGCCAAAAGCCATTTATTTTCCCAAAATCGCCCCGGAGGCGGGACTTCGCGGAAAGGATTTTCAAAAAAATGAATTTTCCTCCGGATTCCGCCTCCGGGACCGGGACGACAATCGCTCCGTCAGACGATCGCCCCGAAAACTTCCGATTTTCGGGAAAGCAGGACCGCGAACGGCGCGCAAAGAAAAAAAATGACAAGATTATTGTCGTTTTTTGGTCCCTGAAAAAGCGTTTTTGGGAACATGGCACCATACGGCCATTTATCGTTCCGTTTGTCCAAGCGCCCGGCCGGGTTATCCACAGCCGCGGGCGGATTTTTGCGCCTGCGGTGTAGAATACTTTTACCTCAAAAAACGTCGAATCAATAAACGAACTTCTTTCCTTTCTTTCCCCATCATGGAGCTCACCATCACAAAGCGCGACGGCACCCGCGAGCCCTTCAACGCGGACAAGATCAACCGGTCGATCGAACGTGCCTGCGCCGGGCTTCCCGACGCCATCAGCATGGTCACGCAGATCGCCACCGAAACGCGCCTCACGCTTTATGACGGGATCACGACGGAGGAAATGGACCAGGCGACCATCAACGCCGCCGTCCAGAACATAAAGGAGGACATCGAATACGACAAGGTCGCCGTACGCCTCCTTTTGAAGACCGTGTACCGGCGCGTCGTGGGAGATTACGAGAACAGCCAGGAGGTTTTGCGCAAAAAACACCGCGAAACGTTTCCGGCGTGGGTGAAGAAGGGGGTGGACGACGGGCTGCTCGATCCGCGCATGCTCGAGAAGTTCGATCTCAAAGCGCTCGCGGCCGAGCTCGAGATCGGGCGCGACGAGCTCTTCCTCTACAGCGGCCTCTCGACGCTCCTCCACCGCTATTCGATCAAGGACAAGAGCGAGCAGCCGTATGAGACGCCGCAGTATTTCTTCATGCGCGTCGCGATGGGGCTTTCGTTCAATGAAAAGGATCCGACGCTCTGGGCGAAGCGCTTTTATGACAAGATGTCCCAGCACGAATACATCTCCGGCGGATCGACGAACATCGGCGCCGGCACCACGCGCCCCTCGCTCTCGAACTGCTTCCTCATGCAGATGGAGGACGACATGCAGCACATCGCGAAGTCCGTCGCGGACGTGATGATGCTCTCGAAGGCGTCGGGCGGCATCGGCCTTTCGGTGACGAAACTGCGCGCGACCGGCTCCCCGCTCTCGTCGAACAACACGCCGTCGTCGGGCCCGACGCCGTTCGCAAAGATCGTCGACACGGCGATCCGCGCGATCCAGCGCGGCGGGAAGAAGAAAGGCGCGCTCTGCTTCTACATGGAGAACTGGCATTACGACTTTCCCGAATTCATCGACTGGAAGCACAACGCCGGCGACGATTACATGCGCATGCGCACGGCGGACACGGCGGCGTTCATCTCCGACGAGTTCATGCGCCGCGTCGAGAATCACGAGATGTGGTACATGTTCGACCCGAAGGAAACCCCGGACCTCGTCGAGCTCTACGGCACGGCGTTCAGCAAACGCTATGCGGAATACATAGAGAAGGCGGAGCGGGGCGAGCTCCGCGTGTTCAAGAAGGTCCCGGCCGAGGAGCAGTACCGCCAGATCCTGGTCGCCCTCCAGGGCACATCGCACCCGTGGCTCACCTGGAAGGACCCGATCAACCTGCGTGCGCTGAACAACAATACCGGCACGATCCACATGTCGAACCTCTGCACGGAGATCTGCCTCCCGCAGGACCGCGAGAACATCGCCGTCTGCAACCTCGCATCGCTCAACCTCGCCGCGCACATCCATAACAAGCAGGTGGACTGGGAAAAGCTCGAGTCGAGCGTACGCTATGCGATCCGCCAGCTCGACGACCTGATCGACATCAACACGCTCCCGATCGCGGAGGCGGAGCACGCGGACAAGGAGAACCGCGCGGTCGGCCTCGGCGTCATGGGCTTCGCGGACGTGCTCGAGAAGTTCGGCATGGCGTACGACAGCCCGCACGCGTGGGATTTCGCGGACCGCATCTTCGAGTTCGTGAGCTACGTCGCGATCGACGAGAGCGCGAACCTCGCGGCCGAGCGCGGCGCGTATCCGAACTTCAAGGGGTCGGGATGGTCGAAGGGCATGGTGCCGATCGATTCGATCGCGGCGCTCGAGAAGGATCGCGGCATGGAGCTCACCGTGGACAAGTCGCACCATTACAAAGGGCTCAACTGGGACACGCTCCGCGAGAAGGTGAAGCGGGGCATGCGCAACGCGACCCTGATGGCCGTCGCGCCGAACGCGAACATCGGGCTCGTCGCCGGCACGACCCCGGGCATCGATCCGCGCTTCGCGCAGGTCTTCTCGCGCAACAAGATCTCCGGGAAATACATGGACCTCAACCACAATCTCGCGAACGATCTCAAGAACCTCGGCCTGTGGGAGAAGGTGAAGGACCGCATCATCGCCGACCAGGGCGACATCACGGCGATCGATGAGATCCCCGCACACCTTCGCGAGGTCTACAAGACATCGTTCAGCACGTCCCCGTACGCGTTCATCGAAGTGGCCGCGCGCGCGCAGAAGTGGATCGACCAGGCGCTCTCGCGCAACATGTACCTCGAAACGCGCGACATCGGCGAAACGCTCGACATCTACACGGCCGCATGGAGGAAGGGCGTGAAGTCGACCTACTATCTCCACATGAAGCCCCGGCATACCGCCGAGCAGTCGACCGTGCAGGTCAACAAAGCCGCGGCGATGGGCAAGCGCGGATTCGCGGCGGTGATGGAGGCCGCGGCCGAAGCGCCCGCGGCAGCGCAGCCGGCAGCAGCCGTCCCCGCGATCCCCGTGGAATCCGTCGCGCCGTTCGCGAAGGTGCCCGTGACGGCGACGACCGCCGAGGCAAAACTCGGACCGATGAGTGCGGCACAGGCGCCCATCGACGCGATGCCAGTAAAAGCGGCCAGGCCGTTCGCCGGAGCCAAGCCCGCACCGCAGCAGCCGCTCGTGCAGCCGGCGACGAGACCGCAGGCGACGTCGCCATCCCCCGCTCCCGGGGCGAGCGCGCCGCGCATCATGCCGCCATCCGACCCTGCGGAAGCGAACCTTTGCGACAGCTGCCAATAACCACCAGGTCGACATTGCAAACAAAAAAGATTATCCTTACCCAACTACCATGTTGATCGGCAAAGCGTCCCCGGAGGACATGAACATCCACCCCATCCACTACCAGTGGGCGTACGACCTCTACAACCAGGCGGTGCGCAACACGTGGTTCCCGCACGAGATCGCGCTTAAGGAAGACCTGTACGACTGGGAAAAGATGACTGACGACGAGCGGCACGCCGTGGAATTCCTCATCTCGTTCTTCAACCCCGCGGAGCTCATCGTCAACCGCTCGATCGCGCTCGGCATCTATCCGTACCTCAAATCCCCCGAGTGCCATCTCTACCTCGCGAAACAGATGTGGGAAGAGGCGAACCACTGCGTCGCGTTCGAATACGTGCTTGAGACGTTCCCTATCGACCGCGACAAGGCGTTCAGCCTCCATACGAACATCCCTTCCATGAAGGCGAAGGAGGACTACATCAACCACTACATGAAGCGGATGACGGAGGACACGCTCGACGTCTCGACGCCGGAGGGCAAAAAGGATTTCATCCGCAACCTCGTCGCGACGAACATCGTGATGGAAGGCATCTGGTTCTACAGCGGATTCATGGTGGTGCTCTCGTTCCGCCAGCGCAACCAGCTCCGCAACCTCGGGTCGCTCATCAATTGGGTGCTCCGCGACGAATCGCTCCACCTCAAGTTCGGCATGAACCTCATTCAGAACATCCTCGAAGAGAACAACGACATCCTCACCCGCGAGTTCGCGGACGAGATCAAGAACATCGTCGTGCAGGGCGTCGACCTCGAGGTCGCATACAACAAGGACCTCTTTCCGCGCGGCATCCTCGGCCTGAACGCGGACTACGTGAACCAGTACGTGCAGTACGTCGCGGACCGCCGGCTCGAGGAGCTCGGCATCGGGGCGCACTACGGCGCGAAGAACCCGGCGAAATGGATGAGCGGCGCGACGGACGTGCTTGAGCTCGTCAATTTCTTCGAGGCGCAGAACACGTCATACGAAGTGGACGGACACGCGACGGGAAAGAAGAAAGAATAGCGGGACACGAGCCGCGCCCGATCTTCGGTGGTGATATAATAGAAGCATGCCCATGAAGCTGACTCTCTCCTCCGTCCTCGTCGCGCTCGTCGTGATCGCGGTCATCCTCGGGGCCATCACGGCATACATGGTGTTCGTCGGCAGCGCCGGCACTTATGTGGTAAGCTCCCCGATCGGCGGCCCGGACGCATCGATATTTTCTACGAGCACCCCGAACACGACCTCCACGGTAAACGGGAGCGGCACCGCATCCTCATCTCTTGGGCTCGCCGCAAGCTCCACCGCATCATCGTCGGTCGCATCCGGATCGTCCACTATCGCCGCCGCGGCTCCCATCGCGTGGCAAGAGGGCAATGAAACACTGACCATCACCGGCGCGACCATCACCGGCACTCAGATCACCCTTTCCGTCCAGGTGGCAATGGGCTCGGTCGCAGAATGCGTGCCGCTCGACCTGCGGCTCATCGCCGACGAACAGGGCGACCTCTCGCCCCCAATCACCTCCCAATTCGTTTTCCCCGATACCGGATCATGCACCGGCTCGCCGGGCGAGACATACAGCGGCCAACAGGTGGTCTTCAGCGTCGCCGACCCGACCGCGTTTCCGTTCCTCCTCACGACCGGCGGCACTTCGAACATCCTTTTCGAAATCGTGCAGAACCCGGACGGAACGCTCACGGTGCAGCTGCCGCCGAAAGCGGATTAACTCATCCGCAAATCAAAGAATCATTGCAGCGGGGCTTGAAAAGTGCGCTTGTTCTTTGCTACACTGATAACCGGATTCATTCCGCGATAGCTCAATGGTAGAGCGGCGCCCTGTTAAGGCGATGGTTCCAGGTTCGAGTCCTGGTCGCGGAGCAGATGAAGAAACGCATCTCCAAATATACCCCGCGCGGGCATAGGCTTTTGCCGCGGCGCTCGTCCGCGGGAATAGGGCTGTTCGCCGGCGAAGAGATCCCCAAAGGGGTCTGCGTCATCGAATATACGGGTCGCATATTGGCGGGAAAAGAAGCGGATGAAGGCAGCGGCAAATATCTCTTCGAGGTCAATAAACGGAAAACGATTGACGGAAACGTCCGCACGAATCCCGCCCGCTATATCAACCATTCCTGCAGGCCGAACTGCGAAGCGATCGTGCATGCCGGGAGGGTGTTCATCTTCTCCCGGAAGCGCATCAAGAAAGGGGCCGAGCTCGCCTACGATTACGGGAAAGAGTATTTCGACGAACACATCGGGCCGAAGGGATGCCGCTGCGAGAAACACCGGGGTCTGCTATAATGCGTATGAAAGTTCCCCGGCCGCAGGTGCGGCCATAGGTCGATAGGCCGAACGATAATCATCATAAAACATCATCACCATGCCGAAACGCGGACATTGGATCAATCTCCAGACATCGCACTCCAAGAAAACGAAGAAGCGCCTGGAGGCGAAGAAGAAGATGCTCGAGGCAAAAGCAGCGAAGAAGCGCGGATAACAATGATGGCACCGGAAGGTGCCGTCATTGTTATCCGGCCTGCTTCTTCTGCCCGAAAAACCTCACATAAAGATAGAGGTTCGCCGCCATGATGATGCCGTAGACAAAGAACGGGATCTCGAGCAGCGCGCCATCGATGAGGTAGCCGCTCATGCCGGTGGCCGCCGATGACGCGACAAGCCGCGCAACCTGGTTCGTGCCGAGCGCACGCCCCATCTCGTCATCATCTACGCGGCGCGTGAGCTCGGCCTGCTGGATCGGCACCGCGGCAATGCGGAACGCCGGCGCGACGAGGTAGACAAAGATGGAGAACGGGAGGAACCGGACGATCGGGAAAAGCACCATGAGCACCGTTCCGATCCCGCGCGTAACAAGCATGCTTCTCACAAAACCGAATAGGCGTTCGAAGAGCGGCGCGGAAAGGAGTGCGAACGCTCCGATGAGCCCGCTCCAGAACGCGTAGACCGCCATCTCCGCCTTCGGCACGTGATATACGATGAGGAAAAACGGAACGAGGAACGGGATGACGAGCCCTTGCGCGAACCCGTTCAGCATGCCGGTCACGCTGAATTCACCGATCGTCCGCTTGGTCTTCAATCTGCGAAACTCCCCCTTCCGTTCCGTTACGCGGACGAAAAAGAGGAGCGGCATGCCAAGCGCCGCAATGAATGCCGCGACGAGAAACAGTTCCTGGACGCTGAAAAATTGCGCGATGAGCGCGCCGCCCGCGCCCGCCGCGCCGGCAAGGAACGATAAGAAGGAAAAATATCCGGTGCGGCGCTCCCTGGGCACAAGGTCCGCGAGCACGGCGTTCTGCACCGGCTGGACCGCTCCGCCGACCCCGCCACCCGCAAGGGACCCCGTCGCGGAGTAGCCGCCGATCATCGCCGCCGGCACGACCATCCAAAGGCCATGGGCAAAATAAACCATAAGCGCGCTCACGGGGAGCAGTGCGCTCGTCACGAGCAGCGTGCTCCGCTTCCCCACCGTGTCGGTCGCCACGCCCACAAAAAAGCTGAGGGCCGCCGTCGCGATCGTCGCCGCCACGTAAATGAGTCCGATGACGGACGCGCCATAATGCAGATCGACGAGAATATAGTACGGAAACGCGATATTGATCATGCCCGCCGCCACGCTACGGGCGATGCGGGCGGCAGCCACGAAAACTACGCTTCGCCCCCGGCTCCGTTCCTCGGTGTCCATAGGAACAGATTATATCACGCCCGACGGCCCCGGCGTACGGAAAAAAGGCGCGCGGTGTTCAGGAGAACGATCACGGAACTCGCCTCATGGAACGCTGCGGTCTGGAGAAGCGTGATGATGCCGAACGCCGAAAGCGCCCCCGCCGCGACATGGACGACCGTGGCGACGACAAGATCTTCCTTGATGACAGACACGATGCGCTTCGCATGCGCGATCACCTCCGGGATCTTGAGGAAATCCTCCTCCACCAGGACGACGCCTGCGGCGTTCGTGGCAAGGTCCGTCCCCCGCACGCCCATGGCGATGCCTACCGTCGCCGCGGAAAGAGCCGGTGCGTCATTGATACCGTCCCCCACCATGATCGTACGCTCCCGCTTCGCCTCCAGGCTTTTGATCTCCGCGATCTTGTCCTCCGGGGAAAGGTTCGCCATGACCGTCCCGTCCGGAAGCTTCAGGATGCCCGCGACATAGCGCGCGACGGCGCGGTCGTCGCCGGTCAGGATGCGCAGGTCATATCCTTCCCGCTGGAGGATGCCGACGGCCGCGGGCGTCTCCGGCCGCAGCGTATCGGCGACAAAGATGCCGCCCATGAGCGCGCCGTTCTTTGCAATGAACACGGGGGTTTCGCCCCGGGCCTCGCGTTCTACCGCGGCCGCGAGAAATTCCTCCGGAAACGCAACGCCCTGCCCCTCAAGCAGCTTCCGGCTTCCAACGGCAAAATGGTCGCTGCCGCGATCGGACGTCAGCCCGCCGCCCTTCACTACGTGTACCTCCGGGAATTCTTCCGTAGCCATATTCCGCTTCGCCGCCTCATTTGCGATCGCGTGCGCGGTCTCGTGCTCGGAACGGTTTTCCATCCCTCGCGCAGGCGGAAGAATGGCGGCATCG
>JAKAGE010000070.1 GCA_021817655.1 bacterium | reverse complement strand
CACGCTGCCAAGCTTGATGTTGGCATCGATGTTCACGCGGGCTCGCGCGCTCACGGCGCGCATCCGACAAGCGGGACGCGCTCAAGAAGCGCGCCCATCAGCGCGAAATGCGGCGGGGAGAATGAGCGGGATCATGGCAATAACGCCTTTCCCCCGCGGGGAAAGGCGTTATTTTACGCCGCGCGCCCTTTGCAGCTTACTGCGCCGAGGACGGCCCCGTGCCCGATGCGGCCGGGAGGGTCGTTGATGCGAGCGCGGCGTTAAGCACGCTCTCGAAATCGCTCAGGCTCGTCGGATTCGGAATCTGCCGGAGATTTATAAAGAATGTCGGCGTATGGTCGATCTGCGCGGCATTGCCGCCATTCACGTCGTTCTGGATCTTTTGGATCACCGACGATGCATTCATGGCTTTATCGAACTGACTCACGCTGAGGCCGATCGACTGCGCATACCCGTCAAAATACTGGCTCACCACCTGCGCGGGCGTGAGCGCACTGTTCGTGGACCACTGGGTCTGATCCTGGTACAGAAGGTCGTTCATCGCCCAATACTTCGACGGACCGCCGAGGAGCCCCGCCGCTTCGGCTGCCTGCGCACCAACCTCGGCGAACGGATGGATCGTCGTCAGCGGATAATTGCGGAACGCGAAGAGGACCGTGCTGCTATATGCCGCAAAAAGCTGCTGCACGACCGGGAAATATGCGCCGCACGCCGGGCATTCAAAATCGCCATATTCAAGCAGAGTGACCTTCGCATTCGGGTTGCCTTCCATCCAGTCCTTTGCCGTGAGCGCAGGAGCAGTCGTCGAAATGAACGTGCTCGCCGTTCCGCTTCCGCTGCTTCCCCCGCCCGAATACGCTCCGGCAATGATCACCACCACCGTGACAAGAACGATGATCCCCACGATCGTCCATGCCGTCGCCTTGTTCGCCTGCCCGCGCCGATCTTTTATAAAATGTGCCATAGTGTAATTATTGTACATGCTCCGGCGCAAAAGCGCTAACCCCGTAAAATGAAGGGCCGTTGCGCATAGATGTTACGCAACGGCCTTTTTTAACGCACGAAGTGCTTTCGATATCCGTCGTCATCCAGATACGGAAGATGCATGTCGATGATGAAGATCGCGCCGCGAACCACGCCGTCGTCATCGGCAAGACCCTTGAAGCTTCCGTGCTCTTTCCAATGGTCGCCCACCCGATTCCAAACACCCGCGAGGCCGAGCGCCCCCGTAGGTCCGGCCGTGACGAAGTGCAGCTGCACCAGTTCGGCGTTCACCGCGAACGCATCTTCCTTGGACACGCTCGTAATGAGGGATCCATCGATGGCGGTCTGATAATCGAATCCGCCACCGATGCTCTTGAGCTCCTCGATCGAGCCGGGATAACGGCTCCCCGGAACTTTTTCGTCCTTTGACTGCGAAGCAATTCCCCAAACCTTCATCCCGGGAAATTGGGGCTGAAGATAGTTCTTTGCCGCCCGCAGCGTAGAACAGGTTCCGCTTACCGCGCCAAAGAAGGAAACCTTCTTCCCTGGCTCAAGCCGTTTCATTTCACGGGCGATATGATCCATCGTCCATTCATGCCCGATGACGCTTCCGGGATGAACGTACTGATCGATCAAGTGGTAGTGTTTCTTCTCGGCAAGTTCATAGACATACTCGGTGCCGATGGCGCCTTCCGGAACGGGAATGATATCCGCACCGGATGCAAGGAGGTGATGCTGCTTTCCCAGCGGCACAGCTTTTACGTCGATGATTGCGGAAAAATTGAACCCGAAGATCGGGGCAAGCAACCCCATTTCCATGGCCCAATTCGCGGATGAAGCCCCGATAACCGTGATACCTGGCTCCAGCTTTCCCTCCTTCTCATCAATGAGACACGCCGCAAGCGCGGGCTGAAGTTTGCCGTTGAACGTATTCATTTTGTAGGACGGCAAAGCGTAAATCCTGACCAGTTCCGCAGCATTCGATTCCGCGAACCATGGTTGGGCCTCAATGAACGAAGGTACCGGCATGCGGATCATCGGCGGGAGGCCGTGTTCCACAAGGTCAAGTACGTTCGCCCGCATTCGCGCCTTTTGCTCATTATTCAATTGCTTCATATGTCCTCTCGCCATAGCTGAATTTGTACCGCCTCTACTATTCACCGAATAGTGGACGATGTCAAGAAACCGAGCATTGTTTCCGCACCGTCACGAATTTGAGCACGCCGAGACCGGGGATATCGGGCCGCCGGGCGACGCCGAGCTCATCGCGCCAGAACGCGTCATCGCGCAGAAGCTCGATGATCCAGGGAAAATGCGCGTCCTGCGAGATGATGATGCCGCCGGGCGGGAGGAGGGGCCAAAGGTATTTGAAACAGTCCCGCGTCGAAGACGCAAGGTCGACGTTCACGCATGCGGCGGCGACCGGCGCGCGGAACGACGGCATCGTGTCGCTGAAAAATCCCTTGTGATAATGCGCGCGCGAGGCGTCGCCCCAGCGGGCGACGTTCCCCTTCACCTCCTCGAACGGCACCGCATGGCTGCCCTTCGGGAAATGGTGCTCCCGGCCATAGATGCTCTTGCCTCCCGTTTCCGCGTTCGGAGGCATCCCTTCGAACGAATCGAATACGTGGAAATCCCGACCGCACAACCGCGCGACAAGCGAAAGTTTCGCGGTGCTGCCGCCGTGAAACGATCCCGCCTCGACGATCGCCCCGGGGACGCCGCCGCCCAGGTCGAAGATCTGCCGCGCGATCGCGATCATCTCGTGCTCCGTATGCGGACAGTCGACGACATATGAGATCTTATAAAATCGCAGGACGAGACCGAACCGGTCGCGAAAAGAGGTCGGGGACTTCGTGCCGTGAAAAATAAATCCGCAGGCCGCCGCGATATCTTTCGGGGCATAGTAGATCTTCCTATATATATAGAGGAGGGGCCACTTGCTTTTCAGATAGCTCCGAATGCTCATTTTAGGAATG
>JAKAGE010000019.1 GCA_021817655.1 bacterium | reverse complement strand
CAATCCACGAATTGTCGTTTGTAGCGATAGCTCCAGAAATTGGCAGATACGCATTGCCCCAATTCGAAGATTGCAAGATTGCTCCAGGCTCAAATTGAAGCGTGATAGGACTCCCGCTTGTGCCGCTTCCTTGAAATGTAAGATAGCCATTTGTCCCGGATGCTCCTGTAAATACTCCGCAGAGATGAACCGTTGTCCCCGGGGAAATAAATCCCGGAGTCGAAGTGACGGCCCAATTGCCCGGCACATTGAAAAATGTGTAAGCATATGCATTGGCGCAAGATCCGCCGTTCGCAATCCCGGCGGCATTCTGGGCAATATAAATATTCTGCCACGCTTGTCCATCGACAATCAAAGATGCTGTTGCTGTTATTTGACCTATTGAGTTCGAAGCTTGAAGATTATAAACTAAGGTCCCCGTCGCCGATGGCATCACGGCAACCGATCCAGCCAGTGTCGTCGTTGAAAGGTTCAATCCATTCCCCGTGATGGTGACCGAGGAGGCATTGCTCGCATCCCATGAGATCTGGGACGAGGATCCAAGCGTGATAGCATTGGGGACGGCAGCAAAGAAATTGACGGTCGGAGCGGGCGGCGATGCGGTGGTCGCTACGACATTTGCAGACAAGGCGGAAACATTCCCCACCTCGTCATAAGCCGCGACAGCATAGGTGTAAGTCGTCGAGGCGGACAAGCCGGTGTCCGTGAACGAGGTCGCCGTGGTCGTGGCAATCTCGGATACGGGCGTGCATGCCCCAGTGCAACGATAGACCGCATAGCCGGCGACCGAAACGTTGTCCGTCGAGGACACCCAGGAAAGGGAGAGGGTATTCGTCGTGGAGGCGGTGATCATTGCGCTCTGGGGAACCGAGGGAGGAATACTGTCCACCATGAGCGATGTGGTTGCGGTAGTAGTCGCCGTTCCGTTCGACGCCTGGATCGTATAGATGAGGGTGCCGGTAGCCGAAGGGGAAACTCCGACCGAACCGCTCGGGGAGGAAGTCGAGAAATTCAGGCTGCTTCCCGTGAGCAAGACTGACGAGGCGTTCACGGCGTTCCAGGAAATAACTGCGGTCCCAGAGGCGGCGATGACCGATGGGGAGATCGAGAATGAGGAGATATAGCTTGAGGTGCTCTCCTTGAATGCCGCGACATTCGCAATGCCATCCCCAAAATTGCTCACCGTCGCGCTCGCATCATAGGTTCCCGTGGCACTCGTCAAGGCATCCATGGAGAGGACGCTGAAGTCGCTGTTGTCATTGATCCGCGCGGCATATTGATCGCCTCCGGTGCTTCCTAACGTCCACGTATCCCCCGGATTGCGCTCCGCAAGGAACCCGATAAGCAGATCATTGGTATTCGTGGTGGTTACGCTCCCACTGTTATATGCCGACGATGAAGCGACCGAGGTGTTCGCACCATCGAGCGGATTGCTTTGAGTGACTCCGGAGTATTCGAGGAATGACTCTTCGCAGCCCGGAGACGAAGAGAAGCTGATAGTCGTACTTCCAGTCGAGGAGGCGATGGCGTACCAGGTGGCGGTCTCCTGGGGGGCGTTCGGATTGCCGTCCGTCGTATCAGGGTTCGCAGGGGTCCAGGTATTTCCCGCGGTATCCGATACGGAAGGAGAGGTTGTAGACGCGGAGTAGTCATTACACTCCAAGAAGAGCAGGTCCCCTTTCGTCACGCTGACAACCAGAGGGTTTGTGCTCGACGTGAATGCTTCCTCTACGAACGAGATCTGCGCATGCGCCTGCCCAGCTGCGAGAAATCCGGCGGCAAGCGCTATACCGATGATGATGGCGACCCGAAGCTGAAGAAGGGGTCGCGGCGAAGATCGCATGGGTGGTGGAATTAAGAATAAGAGAAGAAGGAGAAGCGAAAAAAAAGAAAAGGTAATATAGGAAAGCTTGAGCGGGTTTCTTATAGCATATCACATCCTTTATTGATGCCCGGCATCATAGAGGGATGCCACTGCGGCGGCAGAAAGGGCCTGGTCGTAGATACGGACGTCGTCGATAGTGCCGGCATAGAAATTGCTTGTGCCTTGGATTGCCCCAATGTCAATATTTGCCCCATCACCAGCGGGCGATTCAGTACTGGTCGCCTCAAGAACACCGTCGACATATATGCTTTCGTTCATCCCATTGACCGTATAGTCGACCTGATGCCAGTTGCCGTCATCAAGATTAGTGGTTTCGATGACGCCGCCGCCGGCGTCCATGCAGTCAAGATTATTGGCGGACATCCCCCCGTAACATTTTATATACCATCCGATGGAAAGAGGGATTTCTGAACTCCACACCGTGGTATTCATCCAAAAGGAAAGGGTGAAGGCTGAGATATTCGTAAGGGCGTTGGATGCCTCGATATATTGGTTTGTGCCGTTCAGGACGATGGCTCCCGTCGTCCACGTGGGGCTGTTATAGACAATCCCGTTGTTCCCATAGATCGAAGAATCATAGGCGACGGTGCCGGTCCCTTCATCGAGAAGCCACTCGCCGGCCACCTCTCTCCCCCGGTCGGCAATGAGAAGGTTTTTAATAGTTCCCGCCTCGTAGGTGTCGGGCAGGATGCCGCCGTCGGTCGACACCTTGTCGTCCGATCCTCCGAGATTGTACTTCTGGGACTCCATGAGGGAGGTGAGCTCGAACTGGGCGCCGTTCGTGGCGTAAGTGTAGTAATAGCCGGTGGAGGTCTGGTTCACGGGGTCCACGGGGAGGGAGCCGAGCGGAGAGCCGGAGGAGATATTTTTGAGGTCCACGGGGAGCCATCCCGTGCCATTGATATCGTGATAGGTCGAGCTTGCGGCGCAATGGTAGGTCCATCCGGTCGGAATGGCGGGAAGGCCGAGTCCCTCACACTGGTCCCCTGCCGTCGTCGTGGCCATGGGATCGGGAACGGAGACGTAGAGGACGCTTGAGGAGCCGAGGGAGAAGGAGGATGCTCCCGACTGGTCCGTGTTGTAGAGATTCACGGCGCTCGTGAGGGTCGTCATGTCCGAAAGCCGCGTCGTATCCCGGGATTGGGCGAGGAGCTCAGCGGGATTGAGGACGAGGACGACGACCACGGCAAGGATGGCGAGGATCGCGATGACGACGAGGAGCTCGATGAGGGTGAAGGCACGCCGCTTATTGAACATACCATTCATTATAGCCCATCGGGCAAGCCCTATTCCGCCGCTTCCCGCTCGATCTGGAGCAGCCGATTATATTTCGCGATGCGCTCCCCCCGCGCCGGCGCCCCGAGTTTAAGCCCGTCCGCAGCGACGCCATAAGCGAAATCCGCGATGAAATCGTCATTCGTCTCTCCGCTCCGGTGGGATACCACGACCGCCCAGCGGTATGCGCGCGCCATGCGGACGGCATTCAACGCCTCGGTGACCGTCCCGATCTGATTCGGCTTCACGATCACCGCATTCACGCTCCCCTTCGCCTGCGCGACCGCCATTCGGTCGGTGTTCGTGGTCGTCAGGTCGTCTCCCGCGATCCAGAGGGCGGACCGGACGCCCGGCGCTCCCGCGCCCATCCCGTTCCCGAGATATTCGGCGCGCATCGCGGCGAAGCTTTTGAAATCATTCTCGCCGAACGGGTCTTCGATATAGAGCGGCTTGAATCCTTTGATCAGTTTTTTATAGAAATTCTTGAGCTGGCGGCGGGACATTCCTTTGATATCCGTGGCGGCGGCGTCAAGGCCGAGATCGATCTTCTTTTCAAGCTTCATCTTTCGGGCGGCGGCGCGGATCATCAGGAACGGCTCGAGATCGTTCCTGAACGCCGGTGCAAATCCTCCCTCGTCGCCGAGGTTGGCGGCGCCCCGGCCCTTCGCTTTCGCAAGCGCACTGCCCAATGCGTGATAGATCTTCGCGCCCACCTCCACGGATTCCGCGAACGTGCGGCTCTTCGGAATGATCATATATTCCTGGAAATGGAGGCCGTTCTCCGCATGCAGGCCGCCGTTCACGACGTTCATGAAGAGGCGCGGACGAAGCGCCTTCGCCGTCGGGTCGACCCACAGGCCGTACTCGTCGCGCACATGCTTCCAGAGCGCCGCCTTCTTGGTGCGGGCCATCGCGCGGAGGAACGCGATGGATACGGCAAGCATCGTGTTCGCCCCGATCCGCGCGCGGTTCTTCGTGCCATCGAGGCGGACCAGGAACTCGTCGAGTTCCGCCTGGTTCCGAAAGTCCTTGTGCACGATCCGCGGCGCGACGATGTTCGCGACGCTCTTCACCGCGGCTGCGGCGGGCAGGGCGCGCATTTCCGCCGCGCCGGTGCTCTTGCCCTGCGGCGCGGAAGCGGCCGCGCGGACGCCATTCTGCAGCATGAGCGAAACCTCCACGGTCCACATGCCGCGGGAATCGAGGACCGGATAGGCGCTGATCGAGCTGACTTTCATCGCCGGAACTATTTCGCCGGCGGTTTTACGACGTTCTGCGGTGCGCCGTTCACGAATGCAACGATGTTGTCGATCGTCGTATCAAGGATGCGGAGGAACGCCTCCTTCGTATTGAACGCGTTGTGCGGCGTGACGATGACGTTCGGCATGCCGATGAGCTCCGCATCGACGCCCATGTCCCCTTCCTTCATTGACACCTCTTCCTCAAGCACGTCGAGGCCCGCGCCGCCGAGCCGGCCGCTCTTCAGGGCGCTCACGACCGCCGCGGTCTCCACGATCGCCCCGCGCGCGGTGTTCACGAGGATCGCGCCCTTTTTTATCTTGCCGATATTGCCGGTGTTGATCAGATGGTGCGTCGAGGGAAGATACGGCGCATGGATCGTGACCACGTCGCTCCGCGACAGAAGATCTTCAAGTTCCAGATACTCGAAACCCATTTCCTTCGCGAACGCGTCGTCGTGATACACGTCGTATGCGACGATATTCATGCCAAATCCTTTGCCGGCCATGATCGCATGCTTGCCGATGCGGCCCGTGCCGACGACGCCAAGCGTCTTCCCCTGAAGATCGAAACCGCAGAGCCCGTCGGTCGCGAACCGGTGCTCGTCCCGCACGCGCATATCCGCTTCGACGATCTTCCGCGAGAGCGCAAGGATGAGGGCGAACGCGAATTCGGCGACGGTGTTCTCTCCATACCCCGGCACGGACGAAACCGGGATCCCTTTCGCCGCAGCGGCCGCAAGATCGATATGGTCGAACCCCGTGGACGCCGTCGCGATGAACTTGAGCTCCGGCAGGCCGTCGATCACTTCCGCGGACATCGGCGAATCCATGAAGATGCCCGCGATGTCGAAATTCGCCGCATCCCCCGCCGGCATTTTATCCTTTCTTAATATGTCGTCCGCGAACGCCACCGCCACCCCCGCCGCCTTGAGCTTCTCGCTCCCCGCAAGATACGACTCTCCCTCATCGCCCCACCGCTTGCAGTTGAAAAACGTTGCTTTGTGCGCCATGGGGATATTATACCACTATCGCCCCCTCCCCTTCATCTTTGCTTCCTCCTTTGCGATCGCAATCGTGGTCGGCACCACCGTATCAGGGTTCAAAGAGATGCTCTCGATCCCCCGCGTCACGAGGAACTGCGCAAAATCCGGGTAGTCCGACGGCGCCTGTCCGCAGATGCCGATGTATTTCTTGCGCGCACGCGCCTTCTTGATGACCTCGCCGATCAGGAGCTTCACCGCCTCATTGTTCTCGTTCGCGATCTTCGTCACGATGCCCGAATCGCGGTCAAGGCCGAGCGTGAGCTGGGTAAGATCGTTCGAGCCGATCGACATGCCGTCGAAAACATCGAGGAACCGGTCGGCGAGGAGCACATTCGACGGGATCTCGCACATCACGTAGATCGGGGTCTTTGCGCCGCCGTTTCCTTTTGCCCGCGCGCCGCCCTTCCGGCCCGCCATATAGTTCGTGATGAGCCCCGCCTCCGCCATCGTTTCCTGCACCTTGATCCCCTCTTCCACCGTGCGGCAGAACGGCACCATCGGGATCACGTTCGTAAGCCCCATCTCCTCGCGCACGATCTTAAGGGCCGCGGCCTCGAGCATGAACGCCGGCTTGAACTTCGGGTCATAGTAGCGCGATGCGCCGCGCCAGCCGATCATCGGGTTCTCCTCTTTCGGCTCGTACGCCTCGCCGCCGAGCAATGTCCGGTACTCGTTCGATTTGAAATCGCTGAACCGCACGATCACGTGATGCGGGAAGAACGCCGCCCCGATCTTCGCGATGCCGAACGCGAGGTTCTCCATGTAATACTGCTTCGGATCCTTCCAGCCCCGGATCTTTTCCTCGATGGCGCGCCGTACCGCCGGCTGCTGGTCCTTCAGATTAAGCAGCGCCATCGGATGCAGTCCCATCTTCGATGCGATGATGAATTCCTCGCGCGCGAGGCCAACGCCCTGGTTCGGCAGGAACGATACCTCGAACGCGCTGTCCGCGACCGCGACGTTCACCATCACCTTCGTCTTCGGCTTCGGCACTTTCTTGAGGTCATGTTCCACCACTCTGAATTTCATCGCGCCCTTGATGATGTTTCCGCCGCTCCCCGTCGTATCGACGGTGATCACGTCGCCGGTCTTGATCGATTTTGTCGCGCGCTCGGTTCCCACGACCGCCGGAATGCCGAGCTCCCGCGAAACGATCGCCGCATGGGACGTGCGCCCCCCCTTATCGGTGACGATCGCCGCCGCGATCTTCATGATGGGCTCCCAATCGGGGTCGGTCATCGTCGTCACGAGGATCTCGCCCTTCTTGAAGTCGTTGATGTGCTTCGCGTCCATGATGACGTGCGCCTTGCCCGTCGCGATCTTCGATCCCACCGACGCGCCCGTAAGGAACGGCGCCTTGTGCTCCTGCGGAATGTATTCCTTGAGCTTCGAGAAGTCGCGGCCCGCCTGGATCGTCTCCGGGCGCGCCTGCACGATGTAGATCTGCCCGGTCACGCCGTCCTTCGCCCACTCCATATCCATCGGCGTCCATTTCTTGTAATGGTCGGTGTAATGCTTCTCAATGACCATCCCCCACGCTGCGAGCTGTGCGACCTCTTTGTCGGTCAGCACGAACCCGTCGCGCTCCGCAGGGGACGTCCCCACGATCTTCGTCTGCTGGATGCCCGCGCCCGCATGATAGATCATCTTGCGCAACTTGACGCCGAGCTTCTTCTCGATGATCGGCCGCTTCATCTTTCCGGCAAGCCCCGGCTTCCAGACGATGAACTCGTCCGGCGTCACCTCGCCCTTCACGATCATCTCGCCCAGCCCCCACGACCCGTTGATGATGACGATGTCCTTGAAGCCGGACTCCGTATCCACCGAGAACATCACGCCCGAGCACGCCTTGTCCGAGCGCACCATCTTCTGCACGCCGGCGGAAAGCGCGATCTTCAGATGGTCGAATCCGCGGTCCGCGCGGTATGAGATCGCACGATCGGTGAAGAGCGACGCCATCGTGGCGCGCACCGCCACGCACACCGCTTTGCCGCCCCGGATGCCGAGATAGCTTTCCTGCTCCCCCGCGAAACTCGCCCCCGGCAGATCCTCCGCCGTCGCCGATGACCGCACCGCCACATCCGTGTTCTTGCCGTAGCGCCGCTCCACTTCGCGGTATGCGGCCATGATCTCCGCCTGAAGGTCCGCCGGGAACTCGGTATGCATGATCTTGTCGCGTACGAGCTTTCCGCGGCGCTCAAGCTCCTTAAGGTCCTTCGTATCGAGCCCTTTCAATGTTTCTTTGATGAATTCCTCGAGTCCGGTCTCTTCGAGAAAGTGAAAATACCCGTCAGCGGTGACGGCAAATCCGGACGGCACCGGCACTCCTTTTGCCCCAAGCGTCCGGATCATCTCCCCGAGCGACGCGTTCTTTCCGCCGACAAGCCCCACATCTTTGATCCCTACCTCCTCGAATTTTTTCGTGTATTTTTCTTTCATATTTTTAATTTGATTTTTGATTACCGTGGATTATTTTGCATTTGGATATTGAAATTTGAGGCCTTCCAAAAAAACCGTCAGGCCTTGAGCGCGATCATGAGATCCGACACGTTCGATCCCGTGTCTCCGGTCACCACGTAATTGCCGATCCTCTCGAAGAGCGCATAGGTGTCATCCGCGGCGCGGAACTGTTCGATGTCCGCCCCGACGATCTCCGCCGCGCTCCTCGTCACCTCATCCGCAATCGCTCCCGCAAAAGGCCCGTGATCGCGGCCATCCGATGCGAAGGACAAGATCTCCTCGCCGTCGCTCACGGACCGCAGCGCCGATGCGGCGAGGGCGAGATTGCGCCCCCCGCGTCCGGCCGGATTCCGCACCGTCACCGTCGTCTCCCCCGCCCATAAGAGCGCCGTGCGCGCAGGCGCCGCATGGATCGCCTCCGCGATCATCGCGCCCACGCCGTCCGCTTCGCCGACAAGGGCGCTCCCGCGGATCTCCGCCGCAAACCCCAGCGCCTCCGCCTCCGCTTTCATCGCGTCAAGCGCATGCCGGTTCGAGACGACAAGCACGTTCGAGACGTTTTTGAAATACTTTTCCTCCTTGGGCGTTTCGATGAGTCCGCACTTGTCGAGATGGCATACGGCACGCACGTCATATTTCTCAAGCACGCGCATCGCGTCCGCAACCGTCGTTTCATCCTTTACGGTCGGCCCCGAGGCGATCAGCGAGAGATCGTCGCCCACGACATCGGAGAAAATGAGCGACACCACCCGAGCGGGATATGCGTCCTTTGCAAGATTGCCGCCCCGCGCGGCGGACAAATGCTTTCGGATGACGTTGATCTCCTGGATCGTCGCGCCCGCATCGATGAGCGCATTCATGATCGGGATCTCTTCCCTGTTCGCCCGGTCCTCGGGCAAAAAGAGCAGCGTCGAGCCGCCGCCGGAAACGACGAAAATAGCAAGGTCCTTTTCGGTAAGGCCCCGGAGCGCCGCAACGATCGCCTCGGCGGCATGCACGTTCTCGTCGGATGGCAAAGGATGCGTCCCGCAGAACGTCGTAAAGTGCGGAAGGTCGGGACACACCTTTACGTCCACCACGACACCGGCGGCGATCCGGTCGCCCAGCACCCTGTCGGCGACCGCCGCGGCATCCGCCGCGCACTTCCCGATCGCGACCACGACCACCTTCCCGACCGCCGCAAGATCGATCCTCTCGCCGCCGACAAAGAGCGCGTCGCCGTCACGGCGCAATTCGCGCGCCATGACCGCCGCCGTATCGATGGCCTCGTATCCCGCCTCCGCGATCGCGAGAAGCTCCCGTCGCGCATCCGTCGTCGCAAGCTGTTCGAAATTCTGGATCTTCATTGGTCCGTTATCATTTTATCATCATGCGGGCGCGCCGGTTCTCACGTCCGCACCCACCGCGTCCGCGACATGCGTATAGCCATCGCGCGCAAGCAGACGGGCAAGACCGCGGTTGATCCGCGCCACCGCGCGCGGGCCCCCGTAAATGAGCCCCGTCACGATCTGCACGAGCGATGCCCCCGCGCGGATCTTCTCGTACGCATCCTCCGCCGTGAACACGCCGCCAAGGCCGATGATGGCGTATCGCCCACCGGTCTTCCCGTAAATGTGCCTGATCATTGCTGTCGTCAGGGCCCGCACGGGCGCGCCGGAAATACCGCCTGCGGGAATGAGATCGAGCCGCTCGCGCGGCGAACGCAGCTGCAGGATGCTCCGATCCTTTGCCAGATTCCCGATGACGAACCCGTCGACGAGCCGCCCGTGCTTCTGGACGATAGCGAGGATCTCATCGACCTCGCCCATGGAAAGATGCGCCGAAAGCTTGAGGAGCACCGGGCACGGCTTCTCCTCCGCGGCAAGAGCGCCGAGCAGGGTGTCGAGCATCGCCGGATCCTGGAACGTGCATCCGTCCTGCGCATTCGGGCAGGAGATATTGATCGTCGCATACGAGAAACGATGGGCCAGCTGACGATAGGTCGCGGCATAATCCGCCACTGACGCATCGCCCTTGATGTCCGCGCGGTTCGTTTTTGCAATGTTGATCCCGACGGGGAACGAAAACCGCAGGCGCGAGAGTTTCCGTCCGATCGCCGCGGCGCCGATATTCTTCAGCCCGTAATAGACGATGAGCGATCGATCGTCCGGCAGGCGCACGAGCCGCCGGCCCGGATTGCCTGCGTACGGGAACTGCGTGACCGCCCCCACCTCCATGAAACCGAATCCCACCGCCGGCATGATCTTCGTGAGCCGCACGTCCTTGTCGAATCCCGCACCAAGCCCGACCGGATTCGCAAAATCGATGCCGAGCACATGCGTACGGAGCAACGGATGTTCGTACCCGCACGCCGCATGGACCATCCCGCGCGTCATCGCATTGCTCCCTAAAAACTCCCCGAAACCCACGAAAAAATCGTGTACGCGCTCCGGATCGAACCGGAAAAGGACCGGTTTTATGATCGATTCATACATCAATGCGTTGCCGCCGCTTCCGCACCGACCGGAATGTCGTCGATCTCGCACACGCCGCCGGCGCAGGCAAGCTCTTTCTTCACGTCCGTCGAATCCTCCTTCTCATAGAGAAGGATCTGCGAAAAATCGATCTCGGGCATCGCTGCGACCATTTCCTCGTACCGCTCCTTCGCGATCTCTTCGTACGGCGCAAGGAGATAGGCGTGATTCTCGCGCGGCAGGAACGAAAGGCCGCCGATCATGTCCCAGTGCTCGTAGAGCCAGTTCGCGACCGCGATCCATTCGTTCTCCCCGATCGAGATCGTCACCGACGGATTGTGTTCCGTATAATTCACCTTCACCTTCCGCCAGTACTCGAGCTGATCGATCGCGGAGAGATCATCTTTCAGCACCGCCCCTTCCGGCGCCTTCACCGGGAATTCGAAGACGAACGTCGAAGCGGACGAAAGCGACTGCCCGACCTCCGGGAAATACGGAACCTTCTGGTCTTTCATCATGTGGAAAAGCGCGTCGGTCGCCGAAATGCGCACGCGGCGGATGTAGTGCTGCGCATGCCGCGCATGGAGCCCCGAAGCGGCATCCACCGTCTGGGAGACCGTGCCGGACGGCTTCACGCACGTGACGGACGATGACGCCGGAATGCCGAACCGTTTGGCGTATTCGCGGTTCACGGCGACCGCGCGGTCGCGGAGCTTGCGCAGGGTATCCTCGTTCCGCACGGCCGGGCAATCCCATTGCCCTGTGATCGAAACGCCGAGCAAACGCTCCTTCTCGCAGTTGTTCTTCCAGCTCTTCGAAAGATATGGGAAGCGCGTAAGGGTCGACTGGTATGTGCCGAGGATCGCCGCGATGCGGATCTTCCTCATGAGCGTTTCTTCCGTATCTTCCGCCCGCGCGACCACTTCCGAAAGGTTGCAGAACTGCTTCGGCTGGAGCAGGATCTCCCCGCACGGATTCGTGCCGACGCGGGCGATCTTCCTGCCAAGGATGCGCTTGCGCCGGCTCGGGATCTGGAACGGCAGGCTTCCGCGGTTGAAGATCCCCCGCTCTCCGGTATGGCTCTTGGCGAGCGCAAGCCACTCGTCCATGAATTCTTCCGCCGTCGGCTTCTCCATGTACACGGCGGAATTGTTCGCCATGGTCCGCTGAGGATCCTCGAAATAGAACTGTCCGGTCTTCGCGCTGCGCATCTCCGAATCATCGAGGTCGGAGAGCGAGATCATCGCCGAGCGGCGCACGCCGCCCGCCACCACCACTTCCCCGATCTTGCAGCAGATGTCGTGCACATCGATGTTTGACAGGCGCCGCCCCTGCTTCGCAAGTATCTTCGCCTTGGCGAATGCAAGGAGCGAGCGCAGCGGCTCCGGACCGGAACTTTTGCCGCCCATGGTCTTGAGGCGCGCGCCGGCCGGCCGGATCTGCGACAGGTCGAAATCAACATCCTTTCCGTCGAACCATGCGCGAAGCCCCAGCGTCAGCGCGTCGGCCCACCCCTCCTTGCTGTCGCCAACGACATGCGTCTTCAGCTTCTTGCCGGTCTGGCGCTTGATCTGGGGAAGCTTCTGCACGTTCTGGCTCTCCACGGAGAACCCCGCCCCCGTTCCGCTCATCGAGATGTACATGATCTCGGCAAAGTCCTCGATCTTCTGCGGCGCGATGTACGAACAATTGTATGCCGCGATATTGTTGGTGCGCGCCGCTTTTCCCGCGAACTGCAAAAGCCGCATGGACGGCATCGCCTCCTGCCGCAGGATCGCCTCCCGCACTTCGGCATATTCTTCGCCCGTCAGCTTATCCCCGAGATTCTCGTGCATGAACGCCACATACCGGTCCACTGTCTCGATCCACGTCTCCCGGCGGCCTTCCTCCGGGATCCAATTCGCATACGTCCGGTAATAGACGAACTCCGCAAGCTGGTTGCGGAAATACTTCTTGCTCGCTTCCGCAAGCTTTTTCACATAATCCGGGATCTCCCGGCGGCTCTCGCGGATCTGCGCCCGCTCGTTGCGGTACAGGATGTATGCCTTGGCGGTCTTCTGAAAATCCATGAGCACGAGCTGCGTCTCGACGACATCCTGGATCTCCTCGATCGCAGGAACATGCTCCTTCGGATATTTCTTCATGAGCGTGACGAGCACCTGCTCC
>JAKAGE010000018.1 GCA_021817655.1 bacterium | reverse complement strand
GTCAGCAGACCGCGACGCGTACCCGAATAAGGGGATTATCTTCTTGCTGTGCCCTCGGCAGGAATCGAACCTGCACCTCCTCCTTCGGAGGGAGATATTCTATCCATTGAACTACGAGGGCGGTCGCGCGCGCGGCGCACGTTCGCGCCGCCTTCCAACGCCTCTCTTTATACTACGAAATACCAGATCTCGTAAACTGCGGCGGCGAGAAAAACGATCGCCACGATATCAACCAGAAATTTCTCGCGCGGCGATAAAGCGAGCGTCCGCCGGCCGACGGAGATGATAAGAAGATACTGCGCGGCGATAAAGAGCCCGCCGGCAAGCCCGATGATGGAGAGGAAATCATGCAACCCGAGAAGCACCGCACCGAGCGGGAGAAAAATGATGAAGGCGCGGGAAAGCAGCGGGTTCCAGCGAAGATCCTTTTCCATCGCGCCACGGAGTTCGCGCGCGAGCGGAAATGAGACGACCGCGATCGACATAAGGCCGACGAGCGCGAGAAGGTCGCGGCGCCATGCGGGCCACGCACCGATCCCGGAGATCGTGTCCGCCGTAACGTGCGGCACCGTGCCGATCACGCCCGCGGCGAAAAGCCAGTAAAGGACGCCGGCGAATGCGGTGCCTGCGGCGAAAAGCCAGAAAGCCCCGAACTCGTTTTCGCCCCGCACTATTGCGTCCGCCCCGCCGCCCCCCGCCCCCTCGCGATGGGTAAGCTCATAGACCTGCTCGACGCTCGTCCATCCTGCGAACGAAAAAAGAATGACGCCGAACGGAAGGAAGAATTCTTTCGGCACGGCGAGCGGCACGGCGGCGAGTGCGGCTGCGGGATCTCCCGAGGCGAACACGAAAACAACGGCGGACAGAACGAGCGTGACGCCCGCCGCTTCAAGTCCCGCGATACGCCCCTCGCTCATCCAAACGATGAGCGAAAGAATGAGCCAGAATGCCGCAAGCGATGCCGCGCCGGAAAGAGCGGGGAAAAGGATCCGCAGGAACCCGGCGCCGAGCACGAGGTACGCGGTAAATCCCAGCAAAATGCCGCCAACGACCGCGATGAATCCCGCCCAGAATCCCCCGCCGCCGAAATAGCGGCGCGCAAGTCCAAGCAGGCGCTCCTTCTCCCCGACCGCCGCGAGCGTACGGAGATAGAGCACATGCGCCGCGGAAACGACCGCAATGATCGCGATACAATAGCCAAGCGCGGCCGCCCACCCGGCCGTCGCGACCACGTAAGGGATCGCGAACACCCCTTCTCCGATGGTCGCCGCGGCAACGACGGCCGCGATCATCAGGCGTCCTTTTGCCATATGCCGGGATTCCTACGCTTTATAGACCAGATCGCCCTCGCGCACCCGCTTCTTCACTTTGACACCGATCAATTTCTTCGCGGGCGCGGACGCGATCGGTTTATGATCGAACTGCATGGACTTTGGCGTATCCTTGAAATCCGTCGTCGCCCCCTTGAACCACAGCGCCGTTCCCGCCTTCACCTTCACGGCGAACTTCACGAGCGCGACGTTGATATGGTTATAATAATGGGTCACTGTGCCGATCGGCTTCGGCGCTTTCGATCGGACGGACCGCTTCCCGGCGCTGGCATTCGCTCGCGCCTTTTTCTTTGCCCTCGCGTTCGCCGCCGGCCGGGCAGCACTTTTCCTTTTTCCCCCCGCCGCGCGTTTTCCCTTCTTTGGAGCGTTCTTCTTCATGGCGCTACTCGATGTCTTTCTTTTTCTCTTCCCGATGGATCATCTTGATCACCTTCTCGACAAGCGCCTTCGGATCCTCGTCGAACACCGCCTTCCCGAATCCGCGGTGCGCGATCTTGAGGATATGCTCCAGCTCGTCCGATGTGCCGCCGGTGCCGGTCAGAACGCCCTGGGGCTTCCGATCCTCGAACGCGATCGTGAACTCGTTCAGCGTGCCGATGCGGCCGTAGATCGTAATAACCGCGTCCGCCGAACGCGTCAGCAGCAGGTTGCGGCCCGAATAGCCGAACCCGGTATAGATGATGAGGTCGTGATAATCGAGCGGAAGATGATAGGATCGCACATGCGCCGCCTTCGACTCGGCCGGAGAAAGCCCGATGACAATGCCTCCGGCGAGCTTTGCGCCCCGCGCGGCATAATACGGAATGCCGGTCGTCGCGCCATCCACGAGGACGATTCCCGCCTCCGCGATATATCGCCCGATCGCTTCCGCCTTCTTGATGGTGCCCGGCGGGCAGTGTTTGACCTCGGCCGCTCCCGAAATGCAGATTTTATATCTGAGATGGTATTTCGTATCGATGTTTTTTTTCATGGTCGATGGTCATTATAGTGTAACACTCTCGCCGGCATGCGGCACCTCCGCGGTAACACCGAACCCGTCGATGATCTTGTGCGCGAGTGCGACGCTCGCGTCCGGATCGCCCTGCACGACGAACACCTTCTTGAGCGACCCCTTCATGGACGAAAGCCAGTCGAGCAGGTGCGGCTGGTCGGCGTGGGCGGAATATCCCGGAATGTCGATCTTCCGGCAGCGCACCGGCACCGTCTCCCCGAAGATGCGGGCCTCGGCCGCGCCCTCGAGCAGTTCCCGTCCGAGCGATCCTTCCCCCTGATATCCGACGAACACGATCTCGCTCTTCGGATCCGAAAGATACCGGAGCTCGTGATGCAGGATGCGCCCCCCGTTCGACATGCCCGATCCGGCGATGATGATCTTCGGCGGAGGAACATCGTTGATCGCCTTCGACTGTTCGGTCGAAAGCGTCACGCGAAGCGCGGGGAATGTCAGCACGTCCCCGTCCTCTTTGACGATGGCCTCGGCCTTGTCATTGAATGAACCCTCGTATTTGCGGAAGAGTTCGGTAAGCTTGATGCCGAGCGGACTGTCGAGGAAGATCGGCTCATCGGGCAGCTTCCCTTGGTGATAGAGCTGATGGAAATGGAAGAGCAGGTCCTGCGTGCGCTCCATGGCAAAAGTCGGAATCATGAGCACGCCCCCCGCCTTATACGTCTCCTCGATCGCCCCAAGAAGCATTTCGCGCCGCCCTTCGACGTTCTCATGCACCCGATCGCCGTACGTCGATTCGATGAGGCAATAGTCCGCGGAAGGGATCCGTTCGGTCGGCTTGATGAGCGGCGACGGAATGTTCCCGAGATCGCCCGAAAAAACGATGGTCTTCCCTTCGCATGTAACATGCGTGATGGCGGAGCCCAGAATATGCCCTGCATCGTAGTATTCGACAATGAAAGGCCCGACGGCAACCGGTTCGTGATAGCCGACCCCCTTCCAGAGCGCCATGGCCTTTCGGATATCCTCGACCCGGTAGAGCGGCGGTCGCGCCTCGCGCTCCGCCTCCTTTGCAAGAAGATGTTCGGCGTCCTCGAGCATGAGTTCCGCGAAGTCGCGCGTCGGATGGGTGGAATAGATCGTTCCGCTGAACCCGGCGAGCGCGAGGCTCGGCAGGCGCCCGATGTGATCGAGGTGCGAATGCGAAACGAACACCGCCGCGATCCCCTTCGGATCGTATGCGAACGGCTCGAAATTTTCGCGATCGGCATAATGCCCTCCTTGGTGCAGGCCGCAGTCGATCATGATCCTCACTCCGCCGGACGCGAGCACATAGTTCGATCCCGTCGCCTCGCCCGTGCCGCCGTAGAATGTGAGTTGCATATATTTTCATTCTACCGCCCCTTGCCGCACCGGACAAATGGGGGTATGGTAAAAACAGTTGTTAAAACCACCCAGGAGGATGCCGCATGGCATCGAATTTTTTTCCCGCCCCCGCTTCGCGCCCCGAACGCCCGCAACGCAAAGAGCTCTGCCTGATGAAAGAGCTTAAACGCATCGAACCGCGTCCGAATTCGAACCCCATGCGATCGCAAACGCCTACCCGCAGCGGCTTCCCCGCCCGCGGAAACGGGCGCCCGCGCTGACCGTTCCGCGCCTACTCCTCCGTTCCTGCGGCCCCCTGTTCACGCACCGGGGCCGCTTTCTTTTGGAGCGCCGCTTCGAATGCCGCCCGTTCATCCCACGGTACCTTGCTCCCCTTGGCGCCATGGATCCATTCCTCGCTCCCCTTGCCCGTGCCGATCACGACATCGCCCTCGTTCGCAAGCGCCACCGCCCGCTCGATCGCCGCCGTACGGTCGACGATCTTCTGCATATGCTGCCCCGCGCGCGGCGGTCCGGCGGCGACGATGCCCTGCGCGACTTCTTCGATGATCGTTTCCGGCCGTTCGTCGTATGGGTCCTCGTTCGTCAGGATGATCTCGTCGCAGTAGTCGCGGGCGATCGCCCCCATCGCGGGCCGCTTCCAGGCGTCGCGCCCGCCGCCCGCGGCGCCCAGCACGCAGATGAGCCGCGGATGCGGGAATTGGGGCGACGGCTTCGGCTGCGCCGCCCGATAGGCCGCTTCAAGAGAATCGGGCGTATGCGCATAATCGACGACCGCCGTGAAGCGGCCCGCATGAACATACTCCATCCGTCCGGGCACTCCTTCGAAATCGAGGATCGCGTCGTCTATAGCGCGATTGTCGATGCCGAGTTCTTTCGCGATCGCGACGGCGGCCGCGACGTTCTCCTCGTTGAACGGACTCATCAGGAAATGCGGCGCGGCGCCCTCGCGGCGCATGCGCGTCGAGAGGATATGCGGAAGCGCATCATGGAAAAATTCGTCATCCTTGGAATAGGTAACGGGCCCGTAATCCCCGAGCGCGTCGAAAAAGAAGGTGAAATTCTTGTCGTCGCGGTTCAAAAATGCCTTCCCCCCGCGCGCGAGGACGTATTTGAGGAAATCCAATTTCGCCTCGCGATAATTCTCGAACGAGCCGTGGGCTTCGATATGCTCGGGAGCAAGGTTCGTGATCGCCCCCATGTTCCAATCGATGAAGCGATGGCGATGCTGGACGACCGCCTGCGACGTGACCTCGACAAGCGCATAGTCGCATCCCGCGCGGCGCGCGGCGCGGAGGAATCGTTGCAGATATGCGCGCCCCGGCATCGAGTTCCCGGTCCGGTTCTTCACGCTCTCGTCGGCCACCTTTACGCGCAACGAAGAGATAAGCGCCGTGCGCTTATTCGCCCGTTCAAGGATGGCGTTCAGAAGTTCAAGCGTCGACGTCTTCCCTTTCGTGCCGGTAACGCCGATCACGAACAGCTTGCGGCTCGGATGGCGATGGACGGCCGCGCCCGCCCACGCCCAAAGAAAATGATACGCCGAGCGGGGCCCGTCGAAATCGTGGATGAACTTCCCGAGCCGCGAACGGCCGGTCGCCGCATGCGGCGCAGGCGCCGCCGCCCGAACGCGCCGGAAGCGCTGCCCTTTTTCGTCGCCATGTCCGCCGTCGCTCATATCGCCGTGTTATGACAATGATTATTTCCGCTTGTTCGAAAGCATGGCAAGCGCAGCCCTGAGGCGCGCCTCCGTACCCTCGATCTCCGTGCCGACCTTCGCGAGTGCGGCGCGCGCTTCGTCCCGGCGATAGCCAAGGCTGGCCAACGCTTCCAGGAGATCGCTATCGGTCTCCATTTTCGCGACCGTCGCTTCGGATTTCGCCGCCTGCACTTTGTTCCTGAGCTCCACGATCACCCGTTCCGCCGTCTTGCGGCCAATGCCCGGCGCGCGCGTCAGAAGGTCCGGCCGGTTCTCTTTGATCGCCGCCGACAGCTCTTCGAGCGGGCCGGTATCGAGGATCGCAAGCGCCGACCGTGGGCCGACGCCCGAGACGGAGATCAGCATCTCGAAAAACACGAGTTCGGCCTCCGTCGTGAATCCGAAAAGATCGAGCGCGTCCTCGCGCACGTGGAGATGGCAGAAGAGCCTCATCCGCGCGCCCGCCGCGGGCAAGCCCTCGAGCGTGAGGCGGCTCGCAAAGAGCTTCAGCCCAAGCCCGCCCGTCTCGACCACGGCGAAATGGTCGTCTTTGAGCGCAAGCGTCCCCTCGATGCTGTAGATCATGGTGCCTCTATTATAACTCCGGCGGCGGCAATTGCGCACTTGCAAAATCGGCCGTTTACGGTATACTCATTCCCATGCCGATTACGAGTTCAGCGAAGAAGGCGCTCCGCCAGGCGAAGACCCGGCGCGCGCGCAATACCGTGCGCAAGGATGCCTACAAGAAGGCCGTCAAGAACGTGCGCAAATTCGTCGTGGCCAAGCAGTATGAAGAAGCCGCAAAAGCGCTTCCCGCCGCGATGAAGGCGCTCGACAAGGCTGCAAAGACCCGTGTCATCGAGAAGAACAAGGCGAGCCGAATGAAAAGCCGGCTTGCTCAGCTGATCAAGAGGTCGACCAAGGCCTCCTCGTAATCCACTTTTCCCGACTTCACTGCAATATCATACTCCGCCATGTGCGGAGTTTTTTCCGTCCATTGCGACGCAAGAATATTGAAGATCTTCGCGGGCGGATCGTTCGCCGCGAGCATCGCTTCGAACGCCGAAAGCCGGTTGCGGATATCGGCGCTTTTAAGTCCGCTCATAAGGGCCCAATAGTTGGGAGCGATCTCGAGATCGAATTCGTTCAGATCTTTCTTGTCGATCGTTCCGGAGCGGCCGCGCGCCCCCGCAAGGCCGGATAATTTCTGAAGCTCCGTCATGAGGCCCCAGGTATCGCCCGCATACACCTGCGCAAGGAACTGCGCCGCAGCGGGTGCGAGTGCGAAGCCGAGCGCCTTCGCCTCCGCGGCCGCCCATGCGGCAAGATCCGCGCCTGCAAGCGCTTCGAATTTCTGGGAGATCGCCGGCTTCTCAAGAAGGAAGCCGAGCGCCTTCACCGGCTTGTCCTTTTCGGCAACGAGGACCGTGGTGTTCTTTTTGTCAACGAACGGCTTGAGCAGTTTTGCAAGCGCTTTTGCCTCGAGCGCAAACGCGTTCTCGATCACCGCCAATTTGGCTGATTCAAAAATGGACTGCGTGCGCGCGAAATTTTGGAACTCTTCGGCCGCGCCTTTCTCGTCGAAATCAAAATGGCCAACGCCGATCGCCGAGTGTCGTTTCGCAAACTCCGCGATGATCGCGCGCTTCTTCTCGGAGCGCCGGTAATCGTCGGGGCCGTAGAGGAAGATGATCATATATCACAGAATAGAACAACCGAGTCGCCGCCGCCATGCCCCCCCCGAAGGCTATCGCTTGCCTCGTTCCTTCGCCGCCTTCATGAATTCCCGGAACAGCGGATGCGGACGCAGCGGCCGCGATTTCAATTCGGGATGGAATTGGGTACCCACAAAGAAAGGGTGGACGGCGCGCGGAAGCTCCGCCACTTCCATGAGCCGCCGCGACGGCGACTGCCCGCTGAACACGAGCCCGCCGCGTTCGAGGCGTTCCACGAACGCCGGGTTAACTTCATAGCGATGCCGGTGCCGCTCGGAGATCTTCCCCGTGCCGTATGCGCGTTCCGCGATCGTGCCTTTTTTAAGCACCGCAGGGTACGCGCCAAGCCGCATCGTTGCACCGTAATTGCTGTCTGCCATCAGTTTTTTCTGCTCCGGCAGAATATCGATGATCGGATACTTCGTCTTCGGATCGACCTCGGTCGTGTTCGCTCCCTTCATTTTCAGAACATCCCGGGCAAATTCCACCGTCGCAAGCTGCATGCCGTAACAGAGCCCGAAATACGGGATCTTGCTCTCCCGGCAGTGGCGGATCGCGGCAAGCTTGCCTTCCACGCCGCGCGAACCGAATCCTCCCGGCACGATGATGCCGTCATACTGGTCGAGCTCCGCGAGGTCCGCAGCCGCGCCGCTCTCGAACTTCCCCGAGTCAAGCCATTGTATCTCGGGCTTCACTCCCGCGAACGCGGCGGCATGCTTGATCGCCTCGATCACGGACAGGTATGAGTCCGCGAGCACGAACTTGCCGCTCGCGAAATATTTTCCGACGATGCCGATCTTTACCGCATCCTTCGCGCTGTGGAACTTCGCCGCGAACGCGCGCCACTCTTTCATGTCCTTCGCGCGCGGGCGCATGCCGAGCTTCCGCAGGATCAGATTGCCAAGGTTGTCGCTCTCGAAATTCACCGGAACATCATAGATGCTCGATACGTCCGGCGCGGAGATGACGTCCTCTACGTCAAGGTTGCAGTTGAAGGCGATCTTCTCTTTGCGCTTGTCGTCGAGCGGATACTTCGCGCGCGCAAGGATGATGTCCGGCTGGAGCCCGGTGGCGTTCAGCGCGCGCACCGCATGCTGGGTCGGCTTCGTCTTCAGCTCGTTCTCGTCGTTCATGATCGGCAGATGGCTCACAAGCACGACAAGCACGTCCTTGGGATGCTTGAACTTCACCATGCGGATCGCTTCGAGGAATAGGATGTTCTCATATTCGCCTACCGTGCCCCCGATCTCGGTGATCACGACCTCCGCCTTCGCCAATGCCGCCGCGCGATCGATGCGCCCCATCACTTCGAGCGGGATGTACGGCACGACGCTCACCGACCGGCCGCCGTATCCCATGCTCCGCTCGCGTTCGATGACGGTCTTATAGATCGACCCCGTCGTCATGTAGTTTGCGCCCGAGAGATCGCGATCGAGGAAGCGCTCGTAGTTGCCCATATCCTGGTCGCACTCCGTGCCGTCATCCAAAACAAAGACCTCACCGTGTTCGGTGGGGTTCATGGTTCCTGCGTCGACGTTCACGTACGGGTCGATCTTGATGGATGTCACCTCGAGCCCGCGCGACTGCATGATCTTGGCAATGGACGACGATGCGACACCCTTGCCGACACCCGACATTACTCCTCCGACGACGAAAATATATTTGTGCTGGGTCGGGGATTTCTTCGGCCGGGTCATATCGAATTCTATTTTATACGAAAAGAGTGTTGCGGGCAAAGGCGCTCCCGCAAAGAGCTATTGGGAAGTATTCGGAAGATAGAAGGGATCCCTACCCCCGCTCCAAGACCCCTCTAATAATGGCGCACCGTCACGGTCGCGGATCCCCCCGGACGGAGCTGAACCTTTTTATACATAATCCCCCAATCCGATCTCGGCCTTCGGCACAAGTGACGGATCGGTGGGAAGCGCGAACGAGATCGTGGTGCCACGATTGAGCTCTGACTCGGCCCAGATCTGTCCGCCATGGGCAGTAACAACGCCTTTTGCAATGTAGAGGCCCAGGCCGGACCCTTCCGTTTGGCGCTTGAGGGCATTGTCTGCCCGATAGAACTTCATAAAAAGTTTTTCCATCGACTCCGTCGGGATGCCGATGCCGGTATCGCGGACGGAAACGACCACATAGGGCCGGTCCTGCATCTTATCCACCTTCACCGTCACCGTGCCGTTCTCGACGTTATAGCGGATCGCGTTCTCGAGCAGGTTGTCGACCGCAAGCGTGAGGCGCTTCGGGTCGATCATGACGTGGGGCAGCGCTTCCTGCGGCCGGTCGAAATAAAGCTTAATTCCCGCCTTCTGGGCCGCCGGCAGAACATCGGCAAGCGTTTTTCCGACGAACTCGACAATGTCCGTATCTTCGAATTTGTAGCCGAACTGCCCATCTTCCATTTTGGCGATATTCAGGAGGTCTTCGATACGCCGCAGAAGATTTTTGCTCGCCTCGAACGCCGTATCGACGATCATCTTGTCCGTCTCCGAAAGCCCCTGCACATTCTCCACGCTCTGGAGGGCCCAATTGATGTCCGTCACCGGCCCGCGGAGCTGGTGGGATGCGACCTCGATGAACTCGTCCTTCGAGCGGAGCGCGAGGATCTGGGGCGTCCGGTCACGGATGATCTTCATGAACGCGAGCGTCTTGCCGTTCTCGTCAATGACCGGAGCCGTCGTCACCCGGAATTCGAGCTGCGGGTCGGTGAACGAGATGTCCGCGACCTGCGGCACCTCGCCCTCCTTACTGCGCATGACGACGCGCGGCGCGAGCGAAGGGAAAACGACCTGCGTGAGCGTTCGCCAGCCGTCGTGTTCGACATCCCGCGGCGAAAGTACGTGCCCAAGGACGGATTTCGCATCCATCCGGAAAAGCCGTTCCGCGGCGGGATTGAAAAAAACGACCCGGAAATCGCTTTCGTACACGATCAGTGCATCGTTGAGGCTGCCGATAATGCTGGTGAGCTCGCTTCGCTCGACGCTCGTTCCGCGCTCCTTTTTGGCGGCAAGATACACGCTCGTCACCGTGAGAATGAGCGCCGCGAGCAGCAGTGCGGCATCGGTGTAGGCGACCCATGCGACCGTCGGCGTCGCAAAGTCGAGCACGATAACTGCGACGATGATAGCCGCGAGCACCCAGACCACCTGAAACTCGGGCCAGAGCAGAACATTTCTTGGCTTCCCCATAGATATGCGATTTCCCTTAATTATAGCACCGAACCGCTTCCTGCGAGCTTCCGGGCGGGACTGCTAGAAAAGCCGCGCCTGGGGATTTTTCGGCGCTTCCTCCTTTTCTTTCTTCGCCTGCCGCTTCGGCTCTTTCATTGCGGAACGGGCGGCATCTTCCTTTTCTGCGGCCGCCGGCATGATCAGCCGCTTCAAAAGCGATGCAAACTGCATTTTTTCAAAATATGCCGCGGGGCCGTCCATCCCGGGGATCGGCGCAAGATCTTCGAGGGGTGGAACTTCGATCGGAGCGTTCCGTTCGAGCGTGACAAGCTCCTCCGAAAGCTCCGCTTCCTTTTTGAACGCGCCGAACCGCGCCCGCAGCTTTTCCATCTCTTTTCCGCCTTCTCCCGCAACGCCTCCCGTTCCGCCAAGGACGGCGTACAAATTTTTGACGGTTCCGAACCGCCCGATGAGCTCCGTCGCCGTTTTCGGCCCGATGCCGGGCACTCCCTTGATGTTGTCCGACGGATCCCCGACGAGCGCTTTATAGTCGACGAGCTGCCGCGGCGCGAGACCGCCGTACCGTTCTTTCACCGTCGCCTCATCATAAATCGTCGTGTCGCTCACGCCCTTATTGAACGTCTGCACGACCAGCTTGTCCCCATCGACAAGCTGGAGCGTATCACGGTCGCCGGTGAGAATCACAATCCGGAGGCCATCCTGCGGCGCGAATTTCGTGGCAAGCGTCGCGATGAGGTCGTCCGCTTCGTACCCGGGGCATTCGAAGGTACGGATGCCGAACGCGTGAAAAAGGTCGTGCGCGGCGACGATCTGTGCGATGAGTTCGTCCGGCGCCGGGGGCCGCTGCGCTTTGTACTCGGCATATTTCCTGTCGCGGAACGTCGGCTCGGGACGGTCGAAAAGCGCAGCGGCATAGTCCGGCCGGTCCTCGCGCCACAGCTTGAGAAGAATGCTTCCGATGCCGTACAGCGCCCCCGCGGGCGACCCGTCGGGCGCCGTGAGCGGGGGCAGGGCGTGGAACGACCGGTGAATGATGGAGTTCGCGTCGATAAGGAGCAGTTTTTTCATTGGCGTCCTTTTTTGACGGCGTCGGAGAGCGGCATCGTTATGGCAACGATCCGCTCGTTCTCTTTTTCTCCGTACGTGAATCCGATCCGCACCGTACGCTTCGGCAAGAATTCCTCCGCCTGTTCGGGCCACTCGATGAGAACGATATTGCGCGGATCCGCGATGATCGCATCCAGTTCGAGCGCCGCGAAATGCTCGGGTTTTTTGAGGCGATACGCATCGATATGGAAGACGTTCGAGAATTTTTTTCCCGCCAATCCATGGCGGCGCATCAGAACGAACGTCGGGCTCGTCACCCGCGCGCGCGAACCAAGCCCTTTTAAAAATCCCTGAACGAACGTGGTTTTCCCCGCCCCGAGGTCCCCTTGGAGCGCGAACACCGCGGGTCCCCGCCCGAGGGCCCGCGCCGCATCAAAGCCGAGCCGCTTCGTCTCCTCCGAAGAGAAGGTCCGATATGTTTTTGTTCTTGAAGATGACATAGAGAAAGAATGCGAGCAGAACGGCCGAAACGCCTGCCGCAAAAATCGTTGCGGCGCCGATCCCGATCCTCGGCACGAGCGGCGCGCCGTATGGATAATGCCGCACCGTGATGCCCGTGTCGATCGTTCGGTTCGCGGCGCCCGGCGTGGGATACGTCCACGCAAAATGCCCGATCGGGGCCGTTCCGTAATCCATGCGGGACCAACTTTTTCCTTCCGGCGCCGCGCCGGCGAATCGCGCGCTATCGGCAACCGTACCGCCCGGACCATATAACAATACTTCTCCGTCCGTGTTTTTCAAAGACAGCTTTGTTTGCGCATGCGTGAGCGAAAGATATCCTCCGGCCGGGATCGCATATCCGCCAAGAGGAACCTTCCTTTTGCCGCCGGCGCCGAGCGCATATCCGTCGAGCGACATCCCCGCCGGCCCGCTGTTATACAGCTCCACGAATTCCCCGGGGGCGTCAGGGCCGACGGGATTCGGAAGCCATTCGTTGATGTAGACCATCAACGAAAATCCTAACTCCGATGGATTAAATATTGATGAACGCCCGGCAACGGAACGGCGGTCCTACAATAATTCCTCGTAGCCCTTGATCTTCAGATGACGATACGCCGCCGGGAGCACGATGCGCCCCGCGGACGAGCGCTGGAGAAAGCCGAGCGTCATGAGATACGGCTCATAGATGTCTTCGATCACGCCGCGGTCCTGCGCAAGTGCGGCAGCGATCGTATTGATGCCGACCGGTCCGCCGTTGAACTTTTCGATGATCGTCATGAGGAGCTGGC
>JAKAGE010000017.1 GCA_021817655.1 bacterium | reverse complement strand
CGACTCTTGTTGTTTTACGCGCTCAAAAAGGAGCCAAAATGTTAAGGAAAATCCTGGGGTCCATAAAAAGAGTATCCCCGTTTCAAAGAAGACCTTTAGATATTGAGCATAAAAAGTCTCAAAACCTTCAGAATATTGACAGTGCAAATGCCGACATTAAAGTCCTGAAGGGTCAGAAAGACTCTGACGTGAACATAAAGCGCCTAAAGGATGAGATAAAAGATGTCAGGAAAAACGTGACGAACCTCGATGATCAAAAGAAGCAAATCGACGCCCTCACTGCCCAGATTAATGAAATTAACAACGATTATGACGACCAAGAAAAGAAGCTTAGGCAGAAAATAGAGACCCTTAAAGAAGGGCTTAGCAAGCGAGAAAAAAATGTTCTCGACGCCGACGAAATTTTTAGAAAAGCTCTTGACGCAAACGCAACATTTGGATCTGGAGATTCAGCGACCGATTCAGCGCATTCACCTCACTAGATGATTACCATCACCAAACCCCAAGCATTGCAGCGATGGGACCTGCTTACGGATAATCTCCGAGAAGCATTGTGGTCTGAAGCAAATTCGGACTTCGTTTGGAACACCTGTGCAAGCGAAAACATTCCCGAACAGATGCGCTATACCGTCGCCCGCATTTCGGGATATGTCCTTATGGGGTTTATCCATCCAGAAGACGTTTCGCAAGAGCTTGTCGACGCACTTAATATTGATTCGCGCACGGCAAAAGATATACAAATTGCTCTCATGGGAAGAATTTTTGCTCCTCTTCGCGCCGATATCGATAAGGCATATGCTCCTCTCGGCAAATCTGAAATGGCGCGAGCGACATCGATCCAGATCGCTGCCGGCCCCAAGATCATCCAAGACATCGGCGCCCCTGCGCCCTCCACCCCGCCTCCTCCCGGCATGCGCCCGCAGGTTTCGCTGACCCCGCCACCCGCGGGAGCGACACCTTCCGCTTCCGGCCCTATTTCCTCAACATCCATCGCTTCGACAAAGGGCCCTTCCGTCTCAATGCCGGGACTCGCAAAAGCCGCTGCTGCCGTCCCTGCGCCGTCCAAAAACGGTCCCGCCGTAATTGCTGCGGCGCCAAAGCCGGTTTCCGTTTCTGACGTCGGTTGGGCAAAAACGCAAGCTTCGGGCCCCGTGGTAAAGCTTGACACCTCGAACCTTCCGCCGCAGGCACCCGCAACGCCCCCGGCCACTCCTCGTCCCGCCGCCGGCGCGGCTCCGTCAAACGCCGGGGGAACAACTGCCTTCCCCCGACCTGCCGCAGGCGCCCCGGTGGGCGAGTTCGAACGGATGAGCATGATGAAAACAGCTCCGGCAGCGCCCCGCCCGTCGGCAATCGTGCCATCCGCCACGGCTCCTGCTCCCGCCCCTGCCGCTTCCACCCCTGTCGAACCTGCGCCTATGATGCTCCATGAAGACTCGACGTCTAAGGCGGCGGAAAAGAACGCCGGATTCACCCTTCCTAAATCAAGCACCAACGCGGAGATCCCTCTCCCGCCCGCTAGAGCATCAAGCGTACCACGCCCGGCAGTGTTGGAACTGGGCGGCATCCCGTCCCCAGGAACACCCAAGCCGGCGCAGGCGCCGTCGGGATCGGGAATGCCGAGCGTTGTGCACTATACCGAATTCAAGCCGTCGCTCTCTTCCGTGCCTACGGCAAGCGCCGGCCCCCGTTCCGTAAACGAGATCACGGCATCCGCTGCGGCAACGCCAAAACCCGCGGCACCGATCCCCACGCCTCCGCAACCCCCTTCCCCGCAGAAAGACCAACCGCAGCAAGGATCTGTCATCGTCAAGAATTTCCCATAACCGTCGCGGCGGCTTACAATGTGAGGTATGCAGTATCAGGTTCCTCAGTTCATCGATACGGAGGATAAGGTCGTCGGCCCTTTCTCGCTTCGGCAATTCGCCTATGTGGGCATCGCCGCCGTCATTTCCGCCATCTCATATTTTCTCCTTCAAACATGGCTCGCAATCATTATTGCGATCATCCTCGTCGGCGGTTCCCTTGCGCTCTCTTTCGTAAAGATCAACGGCCGGCCTCTCATTAAGATCGCCACGGCCGCAGCGAATTATTATTGGAAGCCCCAGACATATATCTGGAAGCCCGACCAGCCCATCGTACCGCATCGCCGCCCCGCGCCGGCCGTGCGAGAACTCGCCCCAGTCCTGGCGCAAAAGCCGGCGAAGACCATCAAGGACGTTGCAGCGGGAGACGCGCTTCATAAGAGCTGGCAGAATCTCCAAACGGGCACGCGCCCTCCGGGAAAGCTGCAATCCAACCATCAGTTCATAGAGAAAAAGATGGCCGAGCGGTACCAGATCTTCCGGCGGGAGATGGGCGACCGGCAGGCGGCCCGCAGGGTGGACTACCGGTAGGGGACAGAGAAGGGCATATCTTTTCCGGGGCGCAGAAAAAGCCCCGGAAAAGATATGCCCTTCTCTGTCTGCGTTCTTTATGAGAAAATGAAAGAGATATGGCACAGCTACAAAAACAGGAAGCGGGCAGCTCGCTCGACCTCGTCGACATCAAGGAGATCAAGCGCAACACGGTCATCGTGAAGGACGGCAGCCTTCGGCAGGTCATTATGGTCGGCGGCGTGAATTTTTCGCTTAAATCCGACACCGAACAGAACATCATCACGCAAGGATACCAGACCTTCCTGAACGGCATCGATTTTCCGCTCCAGGTGATCATCCATTCCCGCAAGGTGAACATCGAAAAATACATCGCCTCCCTCCGGGCCCGGAGGGAGGAGGAGCAGTCCCCGATCCTCCAGAACCAGATCGAGGAATATGCGAAGTTCATCGAGGGATTCGTCGAAAAGAACGCCATCATGGAGAAGGTGTTCCTTGTCGTCGTATCGTTCTATCCGGTGTCCGTCCTGCCGTCGGCAGCGAAAGTGACGGGGGCGCTGCCGTTCTTCGGGGGCAAAAAAAAGCCCTCCGCCGAAGTTGCCGCGCAGCACGGCGAGGAGGCGGAAAGGCTGTTCAACGAGAATCTCGCCCAGCTGAACCAGCGCACAGGACAGATCATGAACGGCCTCCTGAACATCGGCCTTGAGGCGACCGTCCTCGACGACGAACAGCTCGTAGAGCTTTATTATAATTTCTACAACCCGCAGACGGTCGAGCGGAAAGAAGCCCCCGCCGCGCGCGCATAACACGCCCCATGCCTCCTGAACCGCAACAACAAGAGAACGATCGGGCGACCGCGAACCTCGGGGACGTGAAAAAGATCATCGCCCCCGCAGGAGCGGAGGTCTTCCCGAACTACCTCAAGATCGGCGATAAGCTCGCAAAGACGTTCTTCGTGTTCTCCTATCCGCGTTATCTTTCCACGGGCTGGTTCGAGCCGCTCATCAACCTCCCCAACCTCTTCGACATATCGATCTTCGTCGATCCGATCGACACCGGCAGCGCGCTCAAAAACCTCCGCAAGAAGGCGGGGCAGCTCGAGTCGCAGATGAACGAGGAACAGGAAAAGGGGCTTGTGCGCAACCCGGTGCTCGAGACCGCGATCAATGACGTCGAGAACCTCCGCGACTCGCTCCAGCAGTCGGAGGAGAAACTGTTCAATACCGGCGTCTACATCACGATCTATGCGGACACGCAGGACGAGCTCGCGCGCCTCGAGAGCAAGATCGTCACCATGATGGAAGCGAAGCTGGTCTATTTGAAGCCCGCGCTCTTCGAGCAGCTCGAGGGGCTTTCCTCCGTCCTCCCCGTCAACGACGATAAACTCCAGATCTATACGCCGATGAATACGAGCCCGATCTCGTCGTTCTTCCCGTTCGTCTCGGAGGACCTCTCGTCGAACGAGGGGATCATGTACGGCATCAACCTCCACAACAGCAACCTCGTCATCTTCGACCGGTTCTCGCTCGAGAACGCGAATGAAGTGGTGTTCGCAAAGTCGGGGTCGGGCAAATCGTATACGACGAAGCTCGAGATCATCCGCTCGCTTATGGCGGGCGTCGATATGGTGATCGTCATCGATCCGGAGAATGAATACGAGCGCCTCGCGAACACGTTCGGCGGGAGCATGTTCAACATCTCGCTCTCGGGCCATGAGCATATCAATCCTTTCGATATCCCGCTCGTTCCGGAGGGGGAAACGCCGTCGGATGTCCTCCGCTCCCATATCGTAACGCTCGCCTCGCTCCTTAAGCTCATGCTCGGAAAGCTCTCCGCTGAAGAGGACGCGCTCCTCGACCGCGCGATCACGGAAACATACGCCTCGCGCGAGATCGTCGCGGACACCGATTTCACGGGCAAGGAACCGCCGGTACTGGAAGACCTGGAGACCGTGCTCCGCAACCTTGAAGGCGGGCACGACCTTGCGGAAAAGCTCTATAAATACACGCGCGGCAGCTTCGCGGGATTCCTCAATCAGCGGACGAACATCGACGTGAACAACCGCCTCATCGTCTTCTCCATCCGCGATCTCGAAGAGGAGCTTCGCCCGATCGGCATGTTCGTCGTCCTCAACTTCATCTGGAACCTCATCCGCGCGAAGCTCTCAAAACGCCTGCTTTTCATTGACGAGGCGTGGATCATGATGCAGAACGAGGATTCCGCAACATTCCTTTTCGGCCTCGTCAAGCGCGCGCGCAAATACTATCTCGGCATCACGACGATCACCCAGGACGTCGAGGACTTCCTGCGCTCGCCGTACGGCCGCCCGATCGTCACGAACTCCTCGCTGCAACTCCTGCTCAAGCAGGCCCCCGCCACGATCGACATCGTTGCGAAAGCGTTCGACCTCACGGAGGCGGAAAAGAACTTTTTGCTCTCGGCCGAAGTCGGCACCGGCATCTTCTTCGCCGGCAAGCGCCACGTCGCCATTCAGATCGTCCCGTCGTACTACGAAGACCAGATTATCACCACAAACCCCGAGCAGCTGCTGGAAGAAAAGGGCGCGCTGTAAGCGGTAAAGACGAGACCATCTCCGCATGGACGACGAACAGAGCGAGCAGGCCACTCAACCAAAGATTTCCGTCGTGGATATGGTCCTCGTCGGTCTTTTTCTTGCGATGCTCGACGCGATCGACCTCGTCCCGTTCGCCGGAGACCTCACCGATGTTTTTGCCGCGCCACTCGTTTTCTATTATTTCATAAAAAACATCAACGGGGTCGCATATATCGTTTCATTGGTGCTCGATGCCATTCCCGGCATACAAGAGGTTCCGACGCGAAGCATCGTATGGTGGGGGACGGTGATCGTCGATCATATGGCTCCAAAGAAACTGGAGCAGACGCTGGAGAAGGCGGGGGAAATCGCCCAGGCAGGAGAAGGCGGCGGCGCGGCCGAAGGAGCGGAAGCGACCGCCGGGACTGTCGCGGAGGAAACCGTCGCGGCGGGTAATGCCGCGGCGGAAACGGAAATGGCCGCAACCGAAACAGGGGTGCAAAACGCCGCAGACGAAGCCGCGGCAACAGAACATGCGCCCGCTGATGAAATGACTCCGAAAGAAGAGCGCAATCCGATGGAAAATCTCCAAGAAGAACTGGAGGAACCCGGACCCGGGGAGGATGCGGTCCCCGAAGAATCGAAAGAAGAAACGCCGGAGGCCGAGGATGAATCGTCGAACAAAGGAAGAACGATCATTAAGGACAGAGCCAAAAGGGTCATCGATATCCGCAGCCGCATGCAGTCAGCGCTCGGCCGGAATCAAGACCCGGGCGAGAACGAAGAGGATGAAGGCGATGAAGCAGGGGAGGACGAAGACGAAAACCGCCTCGCCAAGGCGGCGTGATCTTCTCCCTTATAAGAATCGTGATTTGCTATACTAAAGAAAAGACATGTCCCTTAGGCACATCATTCGTCGTCTCGCGCTGGCCGGGGTCGCACTGTGCTCGCTGGCTATAGGCGTTTTGTACATGCCTTCCCCGTCCGCGCACGCACAAAACGCATCCGGCACCCAATTCTTGCTCACCTGGAAGGCAACGAACAGCTATATCCCCTCCTTCTATCAAGGGAAAGCTCTCCCTTCTTATGGGTCCCAGATCACCGCGGCGCTTGAGGTCGTTTTACCCGACGGGACGTTCGCGAATCTTAGCAACCAGCCTATCTTTTGGTATGTCGATGGAACGGTCGTGGGCGGGGGAACAGGCGTCCAGGAGGTGACATTCCCTCCGTTCGGCACGCCTCCTTCCACGCTCTCGCTCACCGTAAGCCTTCCGCAATATCCCGGAGGAGCGCGGGAGGATAAAGTGAACATCCCCTTCGTAGCGCCCGTTGCGGTCATCGGCGCACCGTATCCCGCGGGGCAGTTTTCCGCAAACCCAGTATCGGTGACCGCCTACCCTTATTACTTCGGCGTCGCTTCTCCGTCGAGCCTTTCTTATTCGTGGGCGGTGAACGGGCAGACGGGGACGAGCGCGGAAAACCCCGAGGTGGCAAATGTTTCCCTTCCGCAGGGAACGCCATCGGGCACGAGCGTCGACATCTCCCTCACGATACAAGGCGTGGCCGCCTCCACGGCCGCGACGGCGAACCAAACGCTCACCTATCAAAGCCAGCTATGATGAGCGTTTTCCCGTCTTTCTTTTCTGTCCCGATCGCCCGCGCAGTCACGATCAGCACGGCGATTCCCGGAGAAACTATACCGACGAATACGGGCGATGCGCCCGGCGCGATGATCAACGGGTTCTACCAATTCGCAATTTTTATCGGCGGCTTGCTCGCCTTCGCGATCATTGTCTATGCCGGAGTAAAATATATGGCATCGGCCGGAAACCCGTCGGGGCAGAGCGATGCAAAAGAGTGGATCTGGAGCGCGCTGCTTGGCCTGCTCCTGCTTGGCGGTGCATACATGGTTCTCACCGTCATAAATCCCACCCTCACGACGCTAAGCATGCCCAATCTCACCACGGCGCAGGTGACACCCGCATCGCCATCGGGTACAAGCTGCAGCAGCCTTTCTTGCCCCTCGGGATTCCTCCCTACCATGGGCGGCAGCTCCTGTGTCTGTGAAAATGCGACAGGGCAACAAGGGTGCGGCGGCGGCGTCATGGGGACGGTGGCGAATTCTTGCGGAAGCAATGAGACGTGCCAGGAAACAAGCAATAATCCGATCACCTATGCCTGCGTGCCGAACTCCACGGTGTGCGGCGGGGCAACCTACGGAACATGCCCCGCGGGCCAGGGCTGCGTCTTTGTAAATAACGAACATATATGCCAATGAAACGCTATATCTACATTATTATCGCCATCGTCGTCGTTGCGGTCGCTGCCATTGCGATCCTTCTCTATGTTAAAAATAGCTCTACGGGCGGGAGCGGTTCGGCCGCAAGTTCGACCGCAACGACTGGCCCGCTGCCCGTGGCGGGAACCCGGGGTTCGACGGGTAGCACGGGAAACGCCGGCTCGCCCCTCTCTCTTCCTTCCGACAATAGTTCGACATCGGGCGCCCCGACGCAATCCGCCGCACCGAGTTTTGGCGTTCTTTCAAATAACCCTGTTGCCGGTTATGCCGTGAGCGCGCAAAACGTCGTCACCGCGATTCAACCGGACGGGGAGGTGTTCGCCGTCGTGAACGGGCAAACATCCATCGTTAACTCTTCCACGGTGAGCGGCATCATCGCCGTAAGTTTTTCCGCCGATGGCAAGAAGGCGCTGGTGAATTATGGGAATCCGAATAATCCGCAAAGCAGCATATATGACGTCTCCCTGAACGCGTGGACGGCGCTCCCGGTCGGAATGCAGTCCCCTCAGTGGTCACCATCGGGAGGCTATGGGATCGCGTATCTCGCGACCACGAGAAATGGCGGCCTCGCCCTTCAAACAATCGACGCCACAAGCGCGGCGACCATTAAACGGGGCGCGACAACGCTTCTGTCACTCGCCGCCACCGACCTTGCGCTTCAGTGGCCCATGAAGAACTACTTCATCCTTTCCGACAAGCCGACATCGGCGAGCGTGGGGTCAATTTGGGAATTCAACGCCTCGGCAGGAACTCTTACCGCCCTCGAATACAATACTCCTGGGGCGGAAAGCACATGGAGCGCCAATGTCGCCACTCCTTATGGCCTCATCTTCTATGATAGCGGCCTGGGGAATCGGACCGAAAACCTTTCTCTTCGTCCGCTCTACGGCACTGCCCCATCGGAGCAGATGAGCTTCCTCACGCTCCCCTCGAAATGCGCGTTCGACAACGAAATGATGCCGATCGCGACATCGACCGCAGCGGGGCAGCCCACATCAACGCCGACATCGACGATAAAGACGTCCCGCGCCATCCCCGTAAAAACAGCTCCGACATCCACGCCGTATCTCGCCCTTTACTGCGGCGTTCCCCGCAGTTCGAGCGGCTTCTCTTCCGCCAGCCTTCCCGACGCTTACAATATGATGTCGCTCTTCACGTCCGATGACATCTACAAGATCAATCTCACGACCGCGGCCATCACGCCGATCTGGTCCGACCAAACACAGAATATGGACGTCTCCGATGTAAAAATATTCAACGGGACGCTGTTCTTTGTGAACCGCTACGACGAAAAGCTTTACGGGCTCACGAACGTGACCGGCCAATGACCTCCGTGAAATAGCAAAAAACCGGCAGCCCGGAGAAACAACCCTCTTAGAAACGAGGCTCCCCGCACCGCCGGTTTTTGCTATTCCACTATCGGCTTAATGATGACGTACCGCTCCTTTCCTTCGCCCATGCTCTCCGTTTTCACCTCCGGATGGACGGCAAGCTCCATATGCACGAGGCGCCGCTCGTAAGAGTTCATTGCCGGGAGCGAAACGTCCGCCTTGGTCGCAAATGCTTTCTTTGCGGCGGCGCGGGCGAGTTCTCCGATCAGCCGCTCGCGGTCATGGCGATAATTGTTGACGTCGAGGAAGATCGCTTCGGCGCCGTTCTTTTTTGCGACCATCTGGACGATATGGTTCATCGCATCCACGATCGCAGGAAGGTTCTCCTTCACCATCTCCTGGTTTTCGTAGATGAAAAGCGATCCGCGCCGTTCTTCGGGCTTCATTTCAAGGTGGTAATCGGAGAATCCGATGCGGCCCACTGTTTGCGTGATGAATTGCTCCCAGTTCATGTTGTTTCCGTCATTATTCCACGGTTTGCCTGTAAAATCAAACATTGCCGCAGTTTTCCGGCGGGAGCCGCAGAAAAGTAACGCATCCGCAGTTATGTGCCGGGAAGCCGGAGATCAGCTCCCGAATTGCTTCCGCAGGTGGCGGTTCACGAAGTACTGCTGCGCTGCGGAGAAGAGCGAGCTCATAAACCAATACAGGCCGAGCGCGGCGGGGAAGTTATAGAACACAAAAACGGTGACAAGGGGGCCGATGAACGTCATTTGGCGCGCTATTCGCTCCGCTGGCGAGAGCGCGGAGGTGTCCGCCGGGTCGCGCCAGATCGCAAGGCGCGCCTGGAAATATTGGGCAAGCGCCGCGGCGAGGATGAGGACGATGTTCGGCTGGGCAAGATTGATGAACCCAAGGAACGTCAGGTTGATGTTCGGCGGCAGGGAAACGAACGGATACAATCCCGCGATCTGTGCACCGCCAATGCCGGAACGGATTGCGTAATAGAATGTGATGAGAATCGGGATTTGGACAATAAGAAGCAGGATTCCCGTAAACGGGTTCACGCCATGCTCTTTGTACAGCTCCATAAGCGCACGGCCCTGGGCGTCGCGGTCGTCTTTGTGCATCTCCTGGATCTGCTTGATCTTCGGCTGGATGCGCTGCATGAGCATCTGCTGCTTCGCCCCCGTATGGAAGAACGGGTAAAGGATGAGGCGGATGACGAGCGTCGAAAGGATAATGGCGAATCCAAGGCTATGGAACGCCGCAGTGTCATACAAAAAAATGAGCAGATTCAGGATCGGCCGATAAAAGATCTGCTGATAGAGATACGCCATAGGATTTTATTTTACGCCCCCATCTTCCCTTTTGCCACCGCCCCCGCCATTTCCTCTTGAAACTGCTTCCGTGTCGCGTTCACTGCCGCAGGAGAAACGATGACCAGGGCGTCTGTTCCGTTTTTTATGGCACGCGCAAGGCGCGCCCGCACCTGCCGCTTGAAAAAATTCCTTTTTGCCGCGCTTTTATGCACTTTTACGCCGACAACCACCCCTATGCGCGCTTTCCCGATATCGTTTTTCTTTATCTTCAGCAAAAAGAGTCCCGTTCGCACCGTCCGATAATCGCGGGCGCGGAACTCTTCCCGCGGGAGGCGCCCGATTTTTATTGCCATATCGATCCCCGGGTCCGTTAAAAGCTGTTTAAACGGTCAATTTCTTCCTTCCTTTCGCCCGTCGGCGCGCAAGAACGCGGCGGCCCGTCGGCGTTGCCTGCCGCGCAAGGAACCCGTGCGTGTTTCTCCGCTTTTTTTTCTTTGGGTTGTACGTCTGGGACATTGGTTAGATAATATCAGCGGGGAAACGAAAAAGCAAATCGCGCCATTTTGTCCGTCTTCTGTTTCTTATGCCGCTATCCACACGCAATCCCCAGGAAATAACCCTTTCGTTCTTCTTTGTTGTTTTGACTTGTCGAGCGGAAGAGATAATAATGAATCTCAACAAGTTAATTATTTTTTAATCATGGACCTTGAACAAATGTGGCAGTCAACACTCGGCGAAATGGAAGTCCAGTTGACAAAAGCGCATTTTGCAACGTGGTTGAAGAATAGTAAATTGATCGACAAGCGCGACGACACGGTGTTCGTCGCGCTTCCCAGTAATTTCGCGAAGACTTGGGTGGAGGAAAAATACCAAAAGAACATCATCGGGATCATTCGGGCGATGGATAATTCCGTGAAAAAGATCGAGTTTGTAGTGGGGAGCAAGAGCGTCCCGTTCAGCAAGGCTGCCCCCGAGGCGCAGCCGACGCCATCCGCCGCCGTTGCCGAGCTTGATTTTAACCGCACAGACCCGGAGACGGGCCTTAATCCAAAATACACCCTCGCCTCGTTCGTTGTCGGCCCGTCGAACGAACTCGCGTTTGCGGCAGCGACGGCGATCACAGAGGATATCGGGCGGAAATATAATCCTTTCTTTGTGTATGGTGGCGTCGGGCTCGGCAAGACCCATCTCATTCAGGCGATCGGCAACGAGGTCATCGCCAAATATAAAGGGAAGGTGAAGCCTAAATACGTCGCCTCGGAACAATACACGCGAGACATCGTCTGGGGCATCCGCAACGACCGCATCGAAAGCATTAAAAAGAAATACCGCGACGTCGACGTGCTCATTATCGACGACATCCAGTTCATTGGCGGAAAGGACAAAACAGAGGAAGAATTCTTCCATACGTTCAACGCGCTCTATGAAAACAACAAACAGATCATTATTTCCTCCGATCGCCCCCCTCAATCCCTCCCGACGCTCGAAGAGCGCCTCCGGTCGCGTTTTGAGGGCGGATTGATCGCGGACATCAGTTATCCGGAATACGAAATGCGCGTGGCGATCATAAAAAGCAAACTGCAGGATATGAATCACCAGCTCAATCCTGCGGTGATCGATTTGATCGCTAAAAAACTCAGGAAGAACATCCGCGAGTTGGAGGGGGTTTTAAAAAAGATCATTTTCACCGAGGAGCGCAAACAGTCGGAGATCTCACTGAAAGCGGCGGAGGAGATTATTGATAAGGCGACCCAAAACCTCACTAAAAGGGTAAATGACTCCCAGATCCTTAAGGCGGTCGCGGACTTCTTTAATATTTCAGTCGAGGACCTTATGAGCCATAATCGGCGCAAGGAGGTTGTTGAGCCGCGCCAGATCGCCATCTACCTTCTTCGGGATATCTCAGAGCTTTCCTATCCATATATTGGTGAAAAGCTGGGGAGGGACCACACCACCGCGATCCATTCTTATGAAAAAATCAACCAGGAAATCAACAGGGATCCCTCACTTAACCAGAAGATATTAATGATCAAAGACCTGATTTATAAGAGTTAATCCTTTGCTTATCCACATGGAAAATCTTTTTTAAACCAGTGTTTGATTGAGTTAAAATAAATTATCCCCAAAAAAGCAGTCCTATAATAATCATAGTAGTAATAAGTATTTATAATATATTAATTATTAAGAATAAGAAGATGAAATTTGTTGCGTTACGATCGAATGTGAAAGATGCGATCACGATCGTTGAGAAGGCAGTAGGGGAGAATACAAACCTTCCTATATTGAAAAATATTCACATAAAAACAGAGAAAGGGATCACAATATTCACAGCGACAAATCTTGAGGTTGCGATAACGCATAAACTTGCCGGAAAAGTGATCGAGGATGGGGAGGTGACGGTGCCTACAACCCTTTTTTCAAATATCATCACAAACATCCAGAGTGATCGGCTGAATTTTGAAAAAAAAGAGAACAATCTCGAGGTTACCACCGATAATTATCAAGGAACGCTGAATGGCCTTGCCGCCGATGATTTCCCTATCACCCCCGAGATTAAAAACACGGAGGGATTTATCGAGATTAAAAATATTTTCCTTAAAGAGGCGATCCAACAAGTGACGGTTGCGTCTCAATATTCAGATCTTCGCCCCGAACTCAATAGCGTCCTTTTCAACTTCTCTCTTGAAAGCCTTATTCTCGCAGCAACCGACGGGTTCCGTCTCGCCGAGAAATCCATCCCTGCGGGCCAATTCACAGTAAAAAAGAAAGACCCTTTTAGAATTCTTGTGCCGCTCCGGACAGCCATGGAGGTTACCCGTATCATTCGTGACGACGCCCTGGTACGTATTTATCAAGACGAGAACCAGATCCTCTTTAAAACCGAAGATACAGAGATGGTGTCA
>JAKAGE010000016.1 GCA_021817655.1 bacterium | reverse complement strand
CCCCGATTCTCATTATGAAAAGATCGACCATCGTCACGTTCGTCGGTATCGCCGCGGTGGGTGTCGCGGGGATTTTGTTTACGCTTCAGAGAAGTTCGCCCGGCATTTCGGGCGGGACGGCGGCGACGGGTACGACAACGGCGTCTTCCGGCGTTCCGTTCATTCCGGCCGCGGACCCCGCGAATGCGACATATCTGATCGACGGTATGCCCGTGACGCTCGTCAGCGGCGGGGCGAGCCGTCCGGCCGCGCCCGGATCCGCGAGCATGGTCACGACACGGCTTTTCGGCGGGCCGGCCACGGGCGATCTTGCCCGCAACGGCCGCACTGATGCGGCGGTGGTCCTCGTGCAGGATTCCGGCGGCAGCGGCACGTTCTACTATGCCGCAGCCGCGATCGCGAGCGGCACTGCGGCTGCTCCGCGGACGGTCGGCACCAACGCGGTTTTTCTCGGTGATCGCATTGCGCCCCAGACCGTCGAGGTAAAGAACGGCGTGATGATCGTGAACTACGCCGACCGCGCGCCGGGCGAGCCGATGAGCGCCGCGCCATCGGTGGGGAAAACGGCATACTTCGTGACGGACGGCACGTCGCTTTATGAGGCGCCGATCGCCGCCGCATATCCGCTCTATGCCGGCTCCGGAGCAGGCGTTGGCTCCAGCTCGGCCACCGGCATCTCGTGGGCTAAGCCGACGCCGGTTTTCGCCACCACGACCCCGTCGCTCATCGGCGTCGAGATCGTTTCGCAGCCCATCATGAATATCACGGATCTCGCGACGCCGTCCACGCCGTTCATGAATCATTATCGCCGCGCGCTCACCGCCGCCGGCTGGACGGTGAACAATATGCTCGCCGCGGGAGGTCCCGGCGCGGAGATCGCGGGGTATACGAAAGGAAGCGATTACTTCATCGTCTCGTACATGTCGGATTTCAAGGTGAAAAGCGCGAACGCGCCGGAGCAGTGCCCCTGCGATCTGACTTTTTCGCTCTTTGCGGGGGAGAAGATGAACTGAGGGTGTGCCTGGGGAGGGAGTCGAACCCTCATGACCTTGCGATCAATGGTGTTTGAGACCATCGCGTCTGCCATTCCGCCACCCAGGCATGTCGAACGCGCGACCATGTGCGCATCAGCACATTGATATTAGCCATTTATAAAGGTAAAATCAAGAATAAATGGCACGCGTCATCGCGATCTGCAATCAGAAGGGCGGCGTCGGAAAGACCACGACGGCCGTCAATTTGGGCGCATATCTTGCGGCTGCGGGGAAGCGAGTCCTGCTCGTGGACTTCGATCCGCAGGCGAACGCGAGCTCGGCGCTCGGCCACGACCCGGGCGCGGGCGAGGGGAGCATCTATCACGGCATCCTCGATCAGCTCGCCCCGGAGCAGATCATCAAGCCGAGCGTCATCTATAACTATCACTACGTGCCGTCCGCGCCGCATCTTGCGGGCGCGCTCGTCGAGCTCGTGGACATCCCCGAACGCGAATATTTCCTGCGCAAGTTTGTGAACCGCGTGCGGCATCTCTACGACTATATCCTCATCGACCTGCCGCCGTCGCTCAGTCTGCTCACCGTGAACGGCATGATCGCGGCGGACGAGATCCTGATCCCGGTGCAGACCGAATACTATTCGCTCGAGGGGATCGGGCAGCTGCTCGAGACCGTGACGCTCATCCGCGACAATATGGCGCATCCGCTCCGCATCACGGGCGCGGTGATCACCATGTACGACAAGCGCGAACACCTTTCGCGCGAGGTGTCGAAGAATATCCGGCGCCATTTTCCGCACCATGTGTTCGATGTCGAGGTGCCGCGCGCCGTCGCGCTCGCCGAGGCGCCGAGCTTTTCGAAGCCGGTCATCCTGTACCGGCCCGACTCGCCGGGCGCGCAGGCGTACGAGCGCCTTGCCCGGGAGGTGATCGCGCAGGAAGCCGCGCTCGCCGCAGCTGCCGCGCCTGTTCTTGCGAGCGAAAACTTCGGCAACCTCATTCCATAACGCCATGCTTGGAAAAGGACTTGAATCATTGATACCGAAAAGCGGCGGGCAAGGGCCGCAGGGGCAGGGAGCGGCGCCGAAGGATCCCTCTGTCGATCGTCCGGTGACGCCGGCGCAGCGGCAGCCGGCAATGCAGCCCCAGGCGCCGCGGGACCCCCAGGGTTCGCCGGCAGCGTATCCCCCGGAGCCAGAGCATCCGGCAACGGCAGTGGCGCATCCATCGCCGCAGGCCCAGAAAAAGGAAGACGCTCCGCACGGATCGGTGTATCATATCGAACTTGACAAGATCGTCCGGAACCCCGGGCAGCCGCGGCGCCATTTCGACGAGGATGCCCTCCATGAACTTGCGAACTCCATCCGGGAATTCGGCCTTCTGCAGCCGATCGTCGTTTCGAAGGTGGATCGCGAGACGCCGGACGGCATCGAGGTCGAATACCAGATCATTGCCGGGGAGCGGCGGTATCTTGCGGCGAAGATGCTCGGCCTGCCGCGCCTGCCCGCGATCGTGCGCAACGTGAACCTCGAGCGCGAGAAGCTCGAGCTCGGCGTCATCGAGAACATCCAGCGCGAGAACCTGAATCCGATGGAAATGGCCCGCGCATTCCAGCGGCTCCAGGAGGAGTTCCATATGACCCAGCGCGAGATCGCGGCGAAGCTCGGCAAGAGCCGCGAAGTGGTCGCGAATACCGTGCGGCTCCTGGACCTTCCCGAATATATCCAGCGTGCTGCGGAAGACGGCGCGATTTCGGAGAGCAATGCGCGCCTCCTTATCATGATCGAAGATCCGGCAATGCAGAAAAAAATGCTTGACGAGATCGTTCAACAGAAGCTGACGACGCGCGACGTGCGTGCCCGCGTGGATGCCGCGCTTGTGGCGTCGGGAGCGAAGCGCCGGGGCCGCGGCCGGCCGCCGCGCGAGGAATTGCATCTCGCGCCGGAGGTGAAGGCGCTGCAGGATGAGCTGCGGGCGTCGCTCGGGGCGCCGGTGGATATCGTAAAAAGCGCGAACAACGGGAAGATCACGATCACGTTCTTTTCGGAAGAGGAATTGGAGCAGATCCTCCGGAAGCTCGGGCGGGAGGAGGCGTGACGGGTTTCTTTTGGGTGCCGAAAATGCGTTAGAGCAAGCGGTATCCCGCTTCCTTGACTCCGGCGATCGCCCGGAGCTTCTCCACGATCCGCTCGATCTTCTTTTTGTCCGTCGACCTTACCTCGATCTTGTTCACGTGCAGCGTGCCGCCTTTCGCGCGTTCGCCATGAAAACTGAGGATCCCTACGCGCGACTGCGCGATCGTTCCTGAAACGTCCTTGATGAGTCCCACGCGGTCCTCCGCTGTCACCCTGATCTCGGCCCGTGTCGGCTGCGCGAGGAGGGATGAGCGAGCGTTCTTTTTGCGGAACGCGAGGCGGATATGGTCGCGCGCGATCGTGGTCTTTGCAAAGCGGAGCCAGTCCTCGGAGGGCTTTTTCCCTTTCTGGGTCACGATTTCTACGACGTCGCCGGATTTGAGGACGGTGTCGAGCGGCATGAGGATGCCGTTCACCTTCGCCCCCGTGGCGGCGTTGCCGATCTCGGAGTGGACCCGGTAGGCGAAGTCGATCGGGGTGGAGCCGGCGGGAAGGTCGATGACGTCGCCGCGGGGAGTCACGGCGAAAATGCGGTCGGTGAAGAATTCCACCTTCATCGCCTGAAGGAATTCCTCGGGATTCTGGGTGCTTTCCGCGAGCCGGTCCTGCCAATGGCGGAGCTGCTGGACCCAGGAGATGTCCCGGGCAAGCTGCTTGCCGGACATCGTCGGTTCATCGCTCCGTTTCTGCTTATAGAGCCAATGGGCCGCGACGCCGTGCTCGTTTTCGTCATGCATCTCCTTGGTGCGGATCTGGATCTCCACCTGCTTCGCATCGGGGCCGATGACGGTCGTGTGCAGGCTCCGGTACGAATTCGGCTTCGGCATCGCGATGTAGTCCTTGATGCGCCGGGGGAGCGGAGGCCATGCCTCATGGATCACGCCGAGCGCGGCGTAGCATTCGGGGAGGGTGTTCACGATGACGCGCATCGCCACGAGGTCGTGGACGCGGCCGAGGTCCATGTCGCGTTTGAGCAATTTCTTATAGAGGCTGCTGTACCGCTTTGCGCGGATCTCAATGTCGATCGGGATGATAGCGTGGCTCTCGAGGAGTTTTCGCACCTGGGGCTTGATCTTTTCAAGATAGCGGAGCCGCGCGGCGTAATGTTCTTTGGCGGCATTGAGGAGCCATTCGTATTCGCGCGGATGGAGATAGGGGAATGCGAGGTCCTGCAGCTCGCCGCTCACATTGTGCATGCCGAGGCGGTAGGCGATGGAGGCATAGATCTCGTCAGTTTCGAGCGCGATGCGCCGCTGCTTCGCGGGAGGGAGCGCGGCGAGGGTCCGCATGTTGTGCATCCGGTCGGCGAGCTTGATGAAGACGACGCGCAGGTCCTGCGAGAGGGCGATGATCATCTTGCGGAGGTTTTCCGCCTTGTTTTCCACGGCAGTTTCCTCATCGCGCTCGCTCCCGCCGCGGTATTTGATGTGCCCGAGCTTGGTCACGCCGTCCACGAGGAATGCCACATCCGCGCCGAATTCTTTCTTGATCGTTTCGAGCGGCACGCCGGTATCCTCTACGGTGTCATGAAGGAGCGCGGCGGCGATCGTTGCATCGTCCATCTGCCAGGAATGGAGGATCTCCGCCGCCGCGAGCGGATGGTTGAAGTACGGCTCGCCCGTCTTGCGCTTCTGGCCGGCATGGGCTCGTTCCGCGAAGGAATATGCGCGGCCGATGAGGCCTTGGGAATCGCTGTGGGCGATCGTTTTTACGGATGGCGATGGCATATATCAATTCTGTCCTGCCGGAAGGAATATTACAAATCCCGCCACTATGGGTGGAATTTGTAATATGGAATGACCCGAAAACGTTGCACGAAATCAGGTGTGGATGGCCATAAAGGTGGGATTTGAAAGGAAGCCATTCGCCCCGCTTGCGGAGCATGACCCCGACCCGCCGCATCCCAGCTGCCCGAGATAATTTCCGGAAGGGCTGAACTCTTCGACGCGGTTGTTGTAATAATCGGCAACCCAGATGTTTCCCGAAATATCGAGCGTCACGCCAAATGGGTAGTTAAAGTAGCCATTTGTGGTGCTTGCGACACATCCCCCCGATCCGCCGCATCCCAACTGGCTTACATACGCATCGGTGGGAGTGAAGCGTTCAACCCGGTTGTTTTCATAGTCCGCAGCCCAGATATCGCCACTGCCATCAACTGCGACGCCCTGTTCGCATGAGCTAAACCATCCATTTGCACTGCTGTCTCCGCAGGTGCTGGTGGCCGTAAAATTTCCACCGCAACCAAGCCTCCCCAGATAAACACCGGCAGGCGTGAACGCTTCCACGCGGTCATTATACCAGTCGGACGCCCAAATGGTTCCGCTCGCGTCGACGGCGACATCATATGGGGCGTAGAAATATCCCGCTTGAGTGCTCGCGCCGCACCCCCCCGACCCGCCGCATCCCAGCTGCCCGAGATAATTTCCGGAAGGGCTGAATTCCTGTACGCGGTTGTTATTTTCGTCGGCGACCCACATATTTCCGCTTGCATCGAACCCGATTCCCATCGGTCCATTGAAGTAGGCATTTGTGGTGCTCGCGCCGCACCCCCCCGACCCGCCGCATCCGATCTGCTTTATGAACGTCCCTGCCGAATTGAATTCCTGTACGCGGTTGTTATTGAAGTCTGCGACCCAAAGGTTTCCGTTCGGATCGAAGGAGACTCCCATAGGTCCGCTGAAGGATCCTGCGGCGGAACTCCCGCCGCACCCCCCCGACCCGCCGCATCCCAGCTGCCCGAGATAATTTCCGGAAGGGCTGAATTCTTCGACGCGGTTGTTGCTGGAATCAGCAACCCAAATGGTCGTTGACGCCCCCCATCCACCAGGAAGAGAGCTTATAAGGCCGATATCGGTTCCCGTTTTAACGACTCCATCTCCGGCTGCGGCATATTTTGTTGAGGCAAAATTTCCCAAAATCTCATATTGATGCTGTCCGTCCGTTACGTAAGCGAAATATTCGCCGCTTGACGTCGTATTCACCGGATCTACGGGCAATGAGGTCAGCGCGCTTCCTCCGGATAATTGGGAAAAATTGATGGGAATCCACCCTGTGCCGTCGGTTTTCAAATAGTCGCTCGGCGATGCGCAGTGATATGTTGTTGAAGGAGATGACAGTCCGATGCCGCTACAGTCCGTTCCGGCGCTCGATGTCGCCGTAGGATCGGGAATAGAAAGATAGACTACCGATGAGCTTCCCATAAACAGCGTGCTCGGAGAATTTATTGCTTGAGAATAATAGAGCGAGACGGCCTTGTTGAGGGTATTTATGCTTGCTACCCGATTAGCATCCTGTCCCTGGGCGAAGAGCTGACTTGGGTTGAGAAGAAGAGCTACCACGACGTAAATCACGGCAAGAATTCCCACGGTGATAAGAACCTCCACAAGGGTGAATCCCCGGCGAAATCTGCCAGAGTGGATTTTTTCCATGGTTTCTTTTGATTATATCACAAACGCAAAGGAATTTCTGCTGTCGGCGCCGTCTATGCCGCTTTTTCCTTCTTGTTTTTTCTGGGCTTTGGGGGATTTACAAGCCACTCCTTGAACGCCGCGTCGAGCTCTTCCTGCGATTCCGGTTTTTTGTTCATTACGAATGTGCAGTCGGGGAAACGGGTGCAAGCGTAGAACGGCTTGCCGCGTCCCCGTGATTTTTTGAGCACGATGTCGCCGGGCTTGTCATGCCGGTCGCTCGATGCGAGGCAGTTCGGGCATGCGAACCCCGTCTTGTCCCAGATTTTTGAAATTCCTTTGCACTTCGGATAGTCGCTGCAGCCGAGGAAAAAGCCGAAACGGCCGCGGCGCACAAGCATCGGCTTGCCGCAGATCGGGCATCGCTCGTCTTTCGTTTTCTCCTCAAGGGCCTTGATCTGCGCCGCTTCCTCCGGCATCGGAAGGGTCACCTTTACCCCCGGTTCGGGGCAGGCGAGGAATTTGCCCATGCGTCCGAATTTGATGATCATCGGCTTGCCGCAGTGCGGGCAGGGAGTGTCCGAAATCTCCACCTGCTTTTCAACGGTCGCTTCCTTTTCCGCAAGCTTCTCCTTGAAGGGGACATAAAATTCCCGGCAGACATCGGTCCATTCGATCTTCCCTCCCGCGATGTCGTCGAATTCCTCTTCGATGTGGGAAGTGAATTTGATGTCCACGATCTCCGGGAAGTTCGCAACGAGCAGGTCGTTCACGAGGATGCCGATCTCGGTCGGCTGATATTTTTTATCCGCTTTCTCGACATAACCGCGTTCCTGGATGGTCGAGAGCGTGGGTGCGTACGTCGACGGGCGGCCGACGCCTTCCGCCTCGAGCGCTTTCACGAGGGTCGCATCCGTGTAGCGGGCGGGCGGTTCCGTAAAGTGTTGGACCGCGGAAGGATTTTCTTCGGATGCGGCCGCCGGCGCGAGCGTGAGCGTCATTTCCTTCTCGAGCTTCGGAAGGGTTCCCTCGATCTCGCCCTCGGCATCCTCGTCGCGCCCCTCGGTGTATGCGCGGATGAATCCGTCGAAGACGACGGTCTGTCCGTTCGCGCGGAATGTTTCGCGCCGCGGCGTCGACGCTTCGATGTCGACGGCGGTCTGCTCGAGTAGTGCTTCTTTCATCTGCGAAGCGATCGTTCGCTTCCAGATGAGGTCGTAGAGGCGGATCTCGCCCCGATCTTTCAGCCCCGACGCCGCGCCGGAGACCGCCTCGAGGTTCGTCGGGCGGATCGCTTCGTGCGCTTCCTGGGCGCCTTTGCTGCGGTTCGCATAATAGCGCGGAGAAGGGAGCTGGTATTCCCGGCCGAACTCCCGGCCGATCACCGCATGCGCCTGGGCAAGCGCCGACTGCGCAAGGTTCACGCTGTCGGTGCGCATGTAGGTGATGTGCCCGTTCTCATAGAGGTGCTGCGCGATGACCATCGTCTGTTTCGCGCTGAAGCCGAGCTTTCGCGCCGCTTCCTGCTGGAGCGTCGAGGTGGTGAACGGCGGCGCCGGGTTGCGGCGCACCTCCTTGGTGCCGATCTCCGCGATCCGGTAAGAGGCCCCGCTGAGCTCCTCTATTATATGGCGGGCATCCGCGGCGCTTTTGATCCCCATTTTACCGAGGGATTTGCCATTGACGGCATTGAGCATGGCGGGGAATGCGGATTTCGATTTTGGCGGCAGAAAATCCGCCTCGATCGTCCAGTATTCTTCCTTATTGAATGCCTGAATGGCGCGTTCGCGCTCGACGACGAGGCGCACGGCGACGCTCTGGACGCGTCCGGCGGAAAGCCCGTACCGGATCTTGCGCCAGAGGAACGGCGAGAGCTCGTAGCCGACGAGCCGATCGACCACGCGCCGCGCCTGCTGGGCGTCGACGAGGGCGGTATCGAGCGCGCGCGGATGCTCGAGCGCTTCAAGGATTGCGCCTTTCGTGATCTCGTGGAACGCGATGCGCTCATAGGGGATCGGTGCGGCGGCTTTCGCCCCTTTCTTTTTCGCCGGCGCACCGTCGAGCTCGAGCGCGGTCACGAGGTGCCATGCGATCGCTTCGCCTTCGCGGTCCTCGTCCGTCGCGAGGATCACCTTATCCGCTTTCCTCGCGAGGGCGCGCAAATTCGCGACGACCGGTTCGGCCTTCTTGGGAATGATGTAGCTGGGCGCGAAATCGTGTTCGACGTCGATGCCGATCTTGCTTTTCGGCAGGTCGCGAATGTGGCCGTACGACGATTCGACGGCGAATTCCTTGCCGACGAACCTGCCGATGGTCTTGGCCTTGGTGGGGGATTCGACGATGATGAGCTCCATGGTGAAATTATTTATATTGTATACCCGGTATCCGTTTCTTTGATGCCCCCTCTTAATAAGAGGAAGCTGAGCGCGCGATTGACGATTCGGGGTTCCAGTCTAGTGATTTCCGAAATTTTGTCAACGTCCGCCGGAGCGCCGATCGCCGTGAGGGCCCGTAGAATAAGGATTTCTTCGGGGGATGCGCTCTTCTCGGCGCGGCTGTCCTCCGGCGCCGGGCGGATGCAGTATCCTTCGAGGATTTCGGCCGGCGAAGAAACGAGTGCCGCGCCTTGACGAATAAGAGAAAGCGACCCGGAAAATCGTTCATCGCGAATGCCGCCCGGCACGACGAAGAGGTCGCGATCCTGTTCGGCGGCGTAGCGCGCGGTGGCGAGTGCGCCCGACGGGGCCGGCGCTTCAACGATAAGCACGCCGTCCGAAAGGCCGCTCACGATCCGGTTTCGCTCGATGAACCGGTAGCCGAGCGCAGTCTCTCCGGGCGGATATTCGGACACAAGGGCGCCGTCCCCCGCGATGATCCGCCGGGCGAGGGCTTCGTGCGCGCGCGGGTAGACACGGTCGAGTCCGCCTGCCAGCACGGCGACCGTCGCGCCATTCGCGTCGAGCGCCCCTTCGTGCGCCGCGGCGTCGATGCCGAACGCGAGGCCGCTTATGATCGCGAATCCTGCGCGCGCAAGCGCTTTGGCGAATTCGCGCGCGGTGCGTTTTCCCTCCGTGCTTGCGCGGCGGGTACCGACGACCGCGATCGTGCCGGGGATGCGGTCTGATCGTTCCGGGACGGCCGAGAACCGGTCGAGCGCCTTTTGGCTGCCGCGCACATAGAGACCGAACGGCGGCTGGGCGATGTGGCGCAGCGGTCCGGGAAATCCGGATTCGGAGGAAAGCACGATGCGGACTCCGATCCGGGCGAGCGAACGCTCCGCTTCTGCGGGATCGGGGACGATGGCGCCGGAACGCGCGTACGCGGCGTACGCCTCCCGCCATGATCCCGCACCGCCGCGCATGCGCTTCATGGCATGGTATTCCCCGTGCGCGGCGAGGGCGAGCGCGTGATAATAGCATTGTTCGTCGATCATGCCGGAAGCGTAACAGGTCCGGCGCGGCGCGCAAAATGTTTTTTTATCGTTTTTTCATGCCTGTCCGTTCGCGATCCAGGGGGAATCCGGTATAATAAAAGAACGCACATGAACGGTAAGGTATTTGCACGGGGGCTCTGGATCAGTTTCGGGGTGATCGCGGTAAGCATCATCGCCGCCACTGCCGGCATCTATTATCTGGCGGGCGATCTTTCCGCGCAGGCGGACGCCATCGTGCGCGCCCGCGCCGACGTCCAGAACGAGACCGTCGCCGTGGCGAATCTTGCGAGCCTTAAGGCGCAGGCGCCGCAGGCGGAACAGTATCAGGCGGCCATCGACAGGCTCATTCCGGGCCAATATGGGCTTGTCACGTTCAGCCAGTGGTTTCAGAACGAGGGAAAGCAGTACGGGGTGACGGCAGCCGCATCGTTTCAGGGAGCCGTGACGCCGGCGCAGGGGACCCTGCCGGGGACGGTCGTGTTCTCGTTCAATGCGAGCGGTCCGCCGCCGAACGTAGAAACGTTCCTCGACGCCGTGAGCCGCCGCGCCACGGGATTTTTGCTTTCCATCGACTCGTTCAATGTTTCAACGAACGGCGCGGATTACCAGATCGCCGGCAAAGGAACCCTCTTTTCCCAATAACGTTCCATGAAAAAGATCTTCCACGCCCATCCCCAAATCGTCATCGCAACGCTCGCGGTCGTGTTCCTCGCCGTTCTTGTCGTGTGCTACATGTGGGCGACCAATGTCATCTATGCGGAGGTGCATCAGGCGCTGACTTCGTCGCTGCCGCAGAGTTCCGATGCGTTCGACCTCACGGATGCGGCGCGGCTCGACTTGCGCGGCGTTTCGGGAGCCGCATCCGGCACGGCGGCCGGAACGGCACGCACGATCGCGACATCGTCCGGATCGCTTTCCGCGCCGGCAGGAGCTTCTTCGGATACGGCTCCGACCGCGCCTTTGCCCGCGCCCAAGGCCGCGGGAACGCGAGGATAGCTATTGAAAAAATCCTTGCGGCACCGTATCATGATTCTGCCGTGCCTGCGCAGCATCGCGCGATTAGCTCAGTGGTAGAGCGTCACATTGACATTGTGAAGGCCGGAGGTCCGATCCCTCCATCGCGCACCATGCGCGTGTAGTTCAGTGGTAGAACGCTGTCCTGATAAGACAGAGGTCAATGGTTCGATTCCATTCACGCGCACAAGTGGAGAAACTAAGTCATTTTCAGAAAAATTTTGCCGCGATGCGCGGAGCGCATCGGTAAGTGTGGTGGGGGTAACTAAGATAGAACGGTTTTGAAGAAAGAGATTCGAGCCGAAGAATTTTTTTGCCGAGAGTTTTTTCTGCGTGAGGGTGGGGGTGAGAGCGATTTCCGCCAGATTTTCTGCGTCTTTTATCCAATCCCGCAGGGGTTCGAGCCAAGCGACCTGCCCGTTCCGCAAAGAGGCCATTTCCGCCTCAAGCGACTTCTTGCGGTCGAGAAGCTCCGCCTTCTCCGCGAGATAGGTATCGTGCTCGATGTCCTTGTCGAGGTATACCGCAAGGAGCCGCTTCTGTCGCTCTCCGATGGCCGCCATCTCCTCCCGCATCGCTTGGCTCGCGGCGGCGGACGATGCGATGGCCTCCCGTTCGTCCCTGTCGGCCATCTTGTTCATCTCCGCCGCCCAGTCGTGAGGCAAGGCGTATTCCGCCATGACATCCGATAGTTCGGCGGACAACGCTTCTTCTCGGATGAAGGGCTGGGAGCAGACCGTGTTCTTTTTCGTACAGCGGTAATAGACGTAGGCGTGGACATTGCCGTTCTTCTGCTTCTTTGTTTTCTCCTCGGCGGTGATGGAGCGTCCGCACTCGCCGCAACGGAGCAAACCGCACAACGGCTTCGGGTCGTTCTCTGGCTCATGGCGCGGGCGGCTCCGCTCCTTGAGGACTTCCTGAACCTTATCAAACAATTTCTTCGGGATGAGGGGCGGGTGCTTGCCCTCGTAAATCTCCCCGTTGTAGCGGAACAAGCCGATGTAAAACGGGTTGGCTAACATGTAGGAAACTTGGTCGCGCTTGAGCGGCCTGCCGCCCTCGCTCTGCCACCGCATCGTGGCTCTTGTTCTCACGCCGCCCTTATGGAGAAACTCCGCAATATCCTCAAGCCGCGAATTGCCTTCGGCGTAGAGTTCAAACGCTTTCTTGACGACAGGGGCTTCGTGCCTATCCATGACGACGAGCTTCCTCGCGGTGTCGTTCAGATACCCGACGGGAGCGACGCTCGGATATTCTCCTCTTAATGCCTTCCGCTCCAGTCCGCGCCCCGTGTCATACGCCAAGTCCCGCACATACTGGTCGGCCATGGCAAACTCGACCACCATCGGGATAACGTTGTCTTCCGGCAAGAAACTGTCCTGCGAGGTGCGGACGTGCCGGATGATGCCCTGCTTCAAGAGTTCCGCTATCTCCCCGCCGTCCACCATGTTGCGGGCGATGCGGTTCAGTTTCCATGCCAAGATGCCCTGCGCCTCGCCCTTCTTGATGCGGCGTATCATGTCGTTGTAGACGGGGCGGCCGGGCACTTTGGCCGTCCGGCTCTCCTCGAACTGGCCGACGATGTTCAGGTTCTCGCGCTTGGCAAGCTCGCGCATGACGGCCATCTGGTCGGCTATGGAATATACCTGCCTGTCTTCGCGGTCGGTGGATTTGCGACAGTAGAGGAAATAGTTAAGCATGGATATATTATGAAGCCATTACTTCATATATAGCAATGGTACCATATTTGGTAAGATATACACAATGGATATCGCCGCAAAGTTCGGAAAGCGGGTCAGGAAAATACGGCTCAATAAGGAACTATCGCAAGGCCGCCTCGCCAAAAGGATGGGCGTAAATCCAGCGTATATAAGCCAAATTGAGCGTGGTGTGCAGAACGTTTCGCTCAGGGGCATGGAAAAATTGGCGAAAGCATTGGACGTCCCTGTCAAGGAATTACTCGGATAGCCACGCAGGCATGGGCATAACCCGTTTTGCCCCCCCCCCAATACCTGATATAATGGAAGCAACTAGCGGCTATACAATCATCTCGGTTTCGCTATGAAAATATGATCTTAAATTCAGAAATTTTCAAAAGAGCTTGGAAGATGGTTTTTGCGTTTAGTTTAATTATCGTTGGGTTTGGATTTGTTGCCAAAACGGAAGCTGCTATTAATTACGTCCAGTCATCAGCGTCAAGCGCAGGAGGAGGAAGTCAACAGGTTACGGTGTCTAT
>JAKAGE010000015.1:4095-13636 GCA_021817655.1 bacterium | reverse complement strand
CCATGCCGATCTCTTTTGCGAGATCCTCGCGCGGAGCACCCGTCTGCGGCCATGGGTCTTTGAGGTTGCTGAGGAACGCGATCTTGACGTCCTTTGTTTTCGGATCCTGCCTGATCTGCAGCGCCGCATCGGTGCCGGTCGCGCCCGGCATGTGGATATCCATGAGGATCAGATCCGGATGGAGCTTTTTCGCGGCGTCGTAGGCTTCGACCGCGTTATACGCCGCGATCGCATCGAACCCCGAAAGGGCCAGCTTTACGGACATGACCTCCAAAAGATCATGCTCATCGTCCACGACAAGGATGAGCGGCTTGTCCCTCATTGAAGGAATGCCGTGATGCGGTCGTTCAAAAGATTGAGGTCGTCCGTCTTGCGGAGATAGCCCATTGCGCCGAAGTCCTGCGCCACCTTGCTGTTCATCTCCTGCATCTCAAGCCGCGGATCTCCCAAGCTCGTCAGGAACACCACCTTCAGGTCCTTTGTTTCGGGATCGTCGCGGAGCGCAAGGACCGCCGTCGGGCCGTCCATCACCGGCATCCTGACGTCCATAAGGACGAGGGCGGGCTTGAGCTGCTTCGCTTTCTCCACGCCCACCTTTCCGTTCTCCGCGGTCTCCACGCGATAGCCGTCCGCCGCGAGCTTCATGCTGAAGATCTCACGGAACGCCTCCTCGTCATCAACGACCAGAATAAGCGGTTGGTCTGCCATATATTTTATGATACCATATTGATTGAAAAAATAACCAGGTGCACAACCGTTTCCCATGACCACCAACAAGATCATCGTTGAGATCCGCGCCGGCGCCGGCGGCGACGAAGCATCCATCTTTGCCGGCGATCTCGCACGCATGTACCAGCGCTATGCCGCAAAGCGCGGATGGACATTCGGGGTGCTCGACGCAAGCGAGAACGCGCAGGGCTATAAAAGCCTCGTCGCCGAAGTAAGGGGCGAGGGCTGCTACGAGGCGTTCAGGCACGAATCCGGCGTCCATCGCGTCCAGCGCATTCCCCGCACCGAAAAGGCGGGGCGCGTGCATACATCGACCGCCTCCGTCGCCGTCCTCCCGATCGTCCAGGCCGCAGAGGTGAACATCGCGCCGAACGACCTCGAGGTTACGTTCTCCCGCGCCGGCGGTCCGGGCGGCCAGAACGTGAACAAGGTGGAGACCGCGGTGCGCATCCTCCACAAGCCGACCGGCATCGTCGTCGCCTCCCGCGAGGAACGCTCGCAGTACGCCAACCGCGAAAAAGCGATGGATGTCCTTCGCGCAAAACTCTATGAGATCGAACAGACGAAAGCGAGCGGCAACATCGCCGAATCGCGCCGCGAACAGATCGGCTCCGCCGACCGCTCGGAAAAGATCCGCACCTACAACTTCCCCGATGATCGCATCACCGATCACCGCATCGGCAAGAAATGGCACAACATCGAGAAGATCATGGAGGGCGAGATGGATCCGATCGTGAAAGCGTTCGCTGAAAAATAAGAACAGCCCGTTCTGAAGCTTTGTGTCTGCACAGGGCCCGCTTCAGAAAGGGCTGTTCTTATTTTTCAGCGACACCACCTTCGCGGATCTCGGAGACGGCGAAATTGATCATTGCGCCGCCCTTGTCTTCGAATAAAAACTTTCCTTTGATCTTCTTGCCGGCGAGCACCATCGGCAGCCAGTGCGGATCGTCCACCCACATACTGTCGAACGGCAATGCGTTCTTACGGTACCACTGCGGGCGCACTTCCTCCGATTCCGACGGCTCGCCCTCCCAACGGCGCGCGATAAAAACGGTGCACGACTGCGCCCAGTCATGCTCGTCGCTGAAATCGAAATTCAGCGTACCGACGCGCTCAAGATCCTCCGGCGCGACCGTGACGCCAACCTCTTCCTTTATTTCCCGCGCGGCGGCGGCAACAACATCCTCTTTTTCCGCGACCTTTCCGCCGACGCCATTCCACTTCCCCGCCCCGAACCCGCGTTTTTTCATCGCAAGGAGGACCTGATCATCCTTGAGGAGAAAGCACAGCGTGGTCTGCCTCATGCTCCGATTTAAAGAATATTATCGAGCTCCGGGTCATAGAGCATCGCCTCGTTCATCAACCGGTAATCAATGAGCTCCTCGGGCGCGAACCAGAGCGGAACCTCCTGCGCGGCCTCGGCCGCATTGCCGGAACAATGCACCAGGTTGCGCACCGCCCGCTTGTCGATGTCCGCGATCTCGTACGAGTCGATCGTGTAATCCCCGCGGATCGTTCCCATCGCGGAGGTAAGCGGCTCCGTGCCGCCGGTGATCTTCTTCACGATCGCGGCCGCATGGATCCCCTGCCACACCATCGCGACGACCGGACCCTTCGTCATGTAACGCTTGAGATTGCGGAGGATCACCGCGGTGATCTCGAGCGGATCCTCGGACGGCGGCGTCTTGCCCTTCGCCCGGTACGACTCGATCGTCTTCATGCCCGTCTTCATGCGCCACTCCGGATCGAGCAGATAGTGCCTGTCGATCAGCTCCTCGGTCGGCACAAGCATCTTCATGCCGACAAGCTTGAGCCCGCTCTGCTCATACCGCTTGACGATCTCACCCATCAGCGACCGCTGGATGCCATCCGGCTTGATCACGACCAATGTGCGCTCTTCTTTGGGATGTTTCATATAAAATTTTAATTTTTTTAATGTTTTTCAATCATAGCCGATTGATGCGAAAAATCAATCAGACGACTATGGCTCCAACCGTTTCACGCCGCGATACACAAACATCGATTCGCGGACATTCTCGATATCAAGCAACTTCATAAGCATACGGTTCGCGCCAATCCCCAAACCGCCATGAGGGGGGCACCCGTATTTGAAGAAATTCAGGTAAAACTGAATGCTTTCAAGCCGCATGCCTTTTTCGATCGCCTGCTTTACTAAAATACCATACCGATGCTCGCGCTGAGCGCCAGTCGTCACTTCAAGCCCATTCCACAAAAGATCGAAGCTTTTTGTGATGTCCGGCTCATTTTCTTCGCGCATATGATAGAACGCACGAACCGATGCCGGATACGCGGTGATGAAAACGAATTCGTGGCCATGCTTTTTTTGGGCATATTCGCAAATTTTCCGCTCTTCTTCGGGCGATAGATCTCCCGCTTTCTCGCTTGGCACTCCCATATCCGCAAGGATGGCCTTTGCTTCTTTCATGGTGAATTTCGGAAACGGAATCTCCGGCACGATCACTTCCCTGCCGAATTCTTTCTTGATCTCATCGCCATACTTCTCCTTCACCGCCCTTATCGCATATTGGATGAATCTTTCCTCCTCCGCCATCACTTCATGATGTGATTCGATATATGATATTTCCACATCATAACCCGTGAATTCAGTAGCATGCCGGGAGGTGAACGATGGTTCCGCGCGGAATACCGGCCCGACCTCGAACACCTTTTCAAAACCGGCGGCCATCGCCATTTGTTTGTAAAACTGGGGCGACTGCGCAAGATACGCCTTCCGGTCAAAATATTTTACCTCAAACACTTCCGCACCCGACTCGCTCGGCGCACCGATAAGCTTCGGCGAATGGATCTCGATGTAATTATTCTTTACCCAATACTCGCGGAATGCCGCCTCGAATGCGGTCCAGACTTTGAACGTGAGCGCCTGGCGCGGTTTCCGAAGATCGATCCAGCGCCAGTCGAGCCGGATGGATTGCTCTGCCTCCTCCTGCGAACCTTTTTCAAAAACCGGGATAGGCAACTCAGGGTCGGAATGTGAAAGCACCTTGATATGCTTTGCGGCAATTTCAAATCCTTGCGGCGCCTGCTTCTCTTCTTTGGCAAGCCCAACGACCTCAATGACCGATTCCGTGCTTAATGAATCCGCAACTTCCATTGCATTTTCTTCGCTCTTGAGAACCACCACCTGGACAATGCCCATAACATCACGAACCAGCAAAAATTTAATGTTCTTTCCCTGGTCGCGGATGACCTGCACGAACCCCGCAACCACAACCTCTTCCCCGATATGATTTTTTATCTCTTCTATATGGATCCTTTTCATGTTTGTTCGATTAAATTAAAATCGCCCCGCCATTCATCGGTTGATGAAGGGTAAGGGCGACTGGAATCGCGGTGCCACCTTACTTCGTCCAGCGGTTTCGAAGCGCCGAACCTCAGATGAGCTGTTTCGGGCTCTCCGCTCCGGCTCAGCTTTTGTCAGAAGCGTCATCGCCGAAGAATATTCTGTTTGTTCACATTATAAACAAACAGCACGGAAATGCAAATCTGCTATTATTAAAGCATGTTGACGTTTGGACAAATGGCGGTCCGGTTCGCGGTGGCGCTCGTCCTCGGCGCACTGCTCGGGCTCGAACGGGAGCTGGTCGGCAAGGAATCGGCAGGGATCCGCACGACGATGCTTGTCACGAGCGGCGCGTCGATCTTCACGATGGTCGGCCTCGTGCTCCCCTACATCATCACCGCCGGCGGCGCAGGCGTGCTCGCCGACGTGCTTGCGCATAACAGCGGATTCCTTTCGGTGATTGCGAACGTGGTCGTCGGCATCGGCTTCCTCGGGGCCGGACTCATCATCAAAACGAACGACCATCCGCACGGCGTGACGACCGCGGCCCTCATCTGGATGGCGGCGGCGATCGGCGTGCTTGCGGGCGTCGGACTCCTCGCATTCGGCACGGCCGCCGCGATCGTCATCGCGCTCCTGCTCTACCTGCTCCGCAGGACCAATCTTTCGGGCGCGGTCGCGGTCGCGCAGCCCGCTACCGGCGCCCCGGCAGCCCCGAAAAGGAAATAACGCCTCATCCGCCATGGACATTCGCAAAGGAAAGAACGTGCAGTGGATCGACATCGAAAATCCCACGGAAAAAGAGGTGGCGTGGATCGAGCAGGAGTTCGGCATCCATCCGGTCATCGCCGAAGAGCTCCGAGGACCGTCCGCGCGCAGCCGCGTCGAAGCATACAAAAACTATCTTTTCTTCATCTACTACTTCCCCCTCTACGATGCGGATGACGAGGCCTCCACGCGCACGGAGATCGATTTCATCGTCACGAAGAACGCCGTGATCACCGTCCACTACACGCCGTTCGGCAAAGTGCGCGACGGCCTGGATGTCGCGAAGGTGGATACGTCGCTCATGCTCGTCTACCGCATCATCGAGCACTTCACCACGTTCCAGGACCGCCAGCTCCGCCATATCCGCGAAAAGGTGGAAGCGGTCGGGCGGCAGATCTTCAAGGGGCACGAAAAAAAGGTGCTCGAACAGATCACGTACCTCAAGCGCGATATCTCCGAGTATCGGATCATCGTGCGCCTCCAGGAGCCGATCCTCCATTCGCTCGTCGCGAAAGGCAAACTGCTCTGGGGCGAAGGCGCCGAGGTATATCTGAACGATCTCATGGGCGACCAGCTGAAGGTAGTGAACCAGCTCGAGGATTACCGGGAAGCGATCGCCGACTTCGAGGACACGAACAACCAGCTGATGAACCTCAAGATCAACGGATCGATGAAAACGTTCACCGCACTCTCGTTCCTTACCTTCCCTTTCATGCTCCTCGCCGCGATCTTTAGCATGAACACCCGCGACACCCCGCTCATTGACGCGCCGGGCGCCTTCTGGATCATCGTCGGCGTGATGGCCGTCGGCATGGTCTCGCTTACGATCTATTTCCGCCGGAAGGGGTGGTTCTAAGGCATATCTCTGGCTATAATAGCCATATGCTTTCCCTCTATAATTCCCTCACGCGGCGCGAGGAGCCGCCGTTCGACCCCGACCAGAATAATGTCCGGCTCTTCGTGTGCGGCCCGACCGTGTACGACTACCTGCACATCGGCAACGCACGCACATACATTTTCTTCGATTTCTTCGCCAAACTGCTCCGTGCGCGCGGATACGACGTGAACTACCTGCAGAACATCACGGACATCGACGACAAGATCATCAAACGCGCCGGCGAAGAGCATATCGAGCCGTCAAAGCTCGCGGAGCGCTTTACCGAGGCGTATTTCGAGGACATGAAAGCGCTCGGCGTGACGGCGGTGAGCGAATATGCGAACGCGACCGACTTCATCGCGCAGATCGTCGCGCAGGTCACGCGGCTGATCGACCGCGGCTTCGCGTACAAGATCGACGGCGACGGATGGTACTTCGATATTGCGAAGGACGAAAGCTACGGCAAGCTCTCCGGCCGCACCGTCGCACAGGCCGAGGACGGCGTGTCGCGCATCGACGAGGCGGTGAACAAGCGCAACAAGGGAGATTTCTGCCTCTGGAAATTTTCCGTCGAGGGCGAGCCGTCATGGCCGTCCACGATCGGCGCGGGCCGACCGGGCTGGCATATCGAGGACACCGCGATCTCTGAATTCTATTTCGGCCCGCAATACGAGATCCACGGCGGCGGCGTTGATCTGAAATTCCCGCACCACGAAGCGGAGATCGCCCAGCAGGAATCCGCGTCGGGACTCGTCCCCTTCGTGCGCACATGGATGCACGTCGGCGCGCTCACGGTGGACGGCAAGAAGATGTCGAAGAGCGTCGGCAACTTCGTGACGATCCGCGATTTTCTCGCGGAGCATCCGGCGATCGTGCTCCGTTGGATCGTGCTCAGTCACCATTACCGCTCCCCGCTCGATTATTCCGAGCGCGCAGTGGCGCAGGCGGTGAGCGAAATCGAAAATCTTTATAATCTTTCGCTGCAAGCGAGAGAGGAAAAGAAAAACGATCCCCAAAATTCTATTCGCGGCGATGCGTTGCCATGGAAGGAAAAATTCGATGCCGCGCTCGATGATGATCTCAATACCCCAAAAGCAATCTCAATAATTTTTGAAATGCTAAAGGATAAGCAACTTACCGCACATTCTAAATTTGCGCTTATGGACAGTTTCGACGAATTACTGGGTATGAATATCGTGCAGATTCTCGGCCAAACCGATGCGATATCGGAGAAAGACCTCAAAAAATTCGAGGAATACAAGGCCCACCGCGCGAATAAACAGTTTATCCAGTCCGATGCCTTGCGGAAGGAACTGGAGGGGTTAGGATATGTGATAAAGGATTCCGCCGAAGGGTCCACGATCACGAAGAAATTCCTTTAATCCCCCGTCAACCCCATGCCGCCGCCATCATCGTCGCCCGCCAGCAAAAAACCGGGGCTCAAGCTCCCGCCGCAGAACAAAGAGGCCGAGGCCGCCGTGCTCGGCTCGATCCTCATCGACAAGAATGCCATCTTCCGCGTGGCGGACATTCTCGTTGCGGAAGATTTCTACCTCCCCCAGCACGAAGCGATCTACCGCGCGATCCTCGTCCTCTATGAGAAGCACCAGCCGATCGACGTGCTCTCCCTTACCACATACCTGAAGGAGCAGGAGCAGCTCCAGAGCGTCGGCGGGTCGGCATACCTTGCCGAGCTCACGAACCAGGTCTCGAACGCATCGCACGTCCAGCACTATGCCCAGCTCGTGAAGGAAAAGAAAATCCTGCGCGACCTGGTACGCACGTCCGCGGAGATCGGCGAAGCGGTGTTCGGCAAGCATGGCGAGGTGGAAGACCTGCTCGACGAGGTCGAACAGAAGATCCTCTCGATCTCGCAGAAATCCCTCCCGCAGAACTTCGTGCCGCTCAAAGACGACCTCACGACGGCATACGAGCGCATCGCATCGCTCCATGCGGGCGGCGGGAAGCTGCGCGGCGTGCCGACCGGCTTCCCCGAGCTCGACGAGACGCTGTCCGGCCTCCAGAAATCCGAGCTCATCATCGTGGGCGCAAGGCCGTCCGTCGGCAAGACGTCGCTCGCGCTCGACATCGCACGCAATGCGGGCAAGGCCGGATTCAACGTCGGCCTGTTCTCCCTCGAAATGTCGCGCGAACAGCTGCAGGACCGCATCATCGCCGCCGAATCGCAGGTGCCCCTCTGGAACATTCTCACCGGCCGCATCACGAACGACAGCGAATTCGCGATGATTCAAGGCGCGCTTGACCGCCTCTCCGAAGTCAAGCTCTACATCGACGACTCCCCGTCGCTCAACGTACTACAGATGCGCTCGATGGCGCGGCGCCTCCAGGTGGAGCACGGGCTCGACCTGCTCGTCATCGACTATCTCCAGCTCATCCGTCCGCGCATCCACGTGGAAAGCATGGTGAATATGATCACCGAGATCTCGCGCGGGCTCAAGGCGCTTGCCCGCGAACTGAAGGTGCCCGTGCTCGCGCTGTCTCAGCTTTCGCGCGGCGTCGAACAGCGCGACCAGAAGATCCCGCGGCTCTCCGATCTCCGCGAATCGGGCTCGATCGAGCAGGATGCGGACGTCGTCATGTTCCTCTATCGCGACGAAACGAACGCGGACTCGAGCGCCGCGGGCAACAACACGGTCCATCTCCGCATCGCCAAGCACCGCAACGGTCCGCTGAAGGACATGGATTTCTACTTCGACGCCGACCGCGCCACGTTCAAGGCGCTGGAACGGAGGTACGAGGAATTGCCGGCGCTATGATGAAGCTTCCGGAGCCGGTGCAGAAGGTGGCGGACGAGCTCGCCGAGCTGCCGTCGATCGGGCCGCGGCAGGCGGTGCGGCTCGCGTTCTATCTCGTCGGGCGCGACAAGGGCGAATTGCGGGATCTTGCGGCGGCGATCGACGCGCTGCGCGGAATAAAGATCTGCGCGCGGTGCTATTTCATCCATCAGAACGACGGCGCGCTTTGCGACGTCTGCGCGAATCCGGCGCGCACCCAGCGCATCATCATGGTGGTCGAGAAAGAGACGGACTATCTCTCGCTTGAGAACACCAAGAAATTCACCGGCTGCTACTTCATCACCGGACCCGTGCCGAAGACCGGCTTCCTCGAAGCGTGGCAGAAAGCACGGATCGCATCGTTCAAAAAATACATCGCGGAGGAGCTCGGCGGTGCGGCGGACGAGATCATCCTCGGCTTCAACCCGACGACGCTCGGAGACTTCCAGGCGGGACTCATCCTGAAAGAGCTCGCGCCGCTCGCGAAGAAGATCAGCCGCCTCGGGCGCGGCCTGCCGACCGGCGGCGAGATCGAATTCGCCGATGACGAGACGCTTGGCTCGGCACTTGAACGGCGGAGTTGAATATGGCATAATGGAGCCAGCAGCACGGATACCCCGACTCCCAATGAGATCTGGTCTAGGTGGTGGGCACAGATATTGGGAGCCGACGAGAAGCGTCCGGCTGGCGTCCAGAGGCGAGGGGGATCGCCTTTGGCAGGAGCCCGGCAGCAGCACTCCTTAACAGGATGTGCGCGCCGGGCTCTTTTTATTTCTCCCACTCCACGATCCTTCCCGCCTCGATCTCGACAGGATCCGCCTTCCGCAGCTTCCGTGTTCCGGAAGAACTCACAATCGCGACATGTCGCGATCGGTCAAGCGCCTCGGCAATATCGTACAGCTGACGGTCGGCGGTAAGCCATCCGTCATCGCGCCGGGAAAGGTCGAACGGCAGGGAAAAGCTCCTCATGGTCTTCGTGCCGTCGTCCAAAAAATATTCATTGAAATATGACATCGCGATCTCGCGCGGATCGCGATAAATTGGATCGCG